>JAUWGA010000022.1 GCA_030606635.1 Methanosarcinales archaeon | reverse complement strand
CAGGCACCGGTATTACAGGGGTCTATTGAATCTGACCCTCATTTTCCTTCTCTTATATACACTGCTGCTCTACGTCAGCGCACCGGTCATCTTCGCAAGGTACAGTTCTTATGATTTCACTCTGCTCGAATATCCCGTGCGCATGAAGCTGTTGTGCACCGCCGCTGCGGCGCTCGTTCCCGCGCTCGTTATCACTTCCCTGCTCTACATCCGCAGGAAACCGGCGAGTGTCATCAGGTCTATCAGTGATGCATACCCTATGCTCAAGGAGCGGCTGCCCACCGCTTATGACAACGCAGACTCATCAGGCATCGTTGTGGATGATCTGGCAGACGGGGTGTCCATCGACGCAGGATCTGTCAGAAGGTCGGCGATCATCAGCAAAAAAGGGATAATCTTCCGGGCGGTAGTATCTCTTGTGCTGGTGTCTCTTCTAATGTTTATATCATCGCCAGAAGCCCCCCGTTTCCTAACACCTGAAGAGCTCGAGTCCATGATCACCCCACCCACTGATGAGGAGCGGGAGGAAGCTGCGGATGAGGCGCATCAGCAGCAACTGATGAGCGAACTTGGATCCGAGTCCGGTTCAGGTAGCGGCGATGCAGAGATATACGGCAAGCCGTCGGTTGCAGTGATCGAGGGCACAAACATCGAACTTGTGATGTTCTCGGATGCCGGCGTCGGGCACAGCTCCCGCAGGACCGAATCCGAGCCGATAAGTTTTATTTCAGGGACCGTGTACGCTGCAACACCTGTGTCGTCCGAGACCTACATCGACAGACTGCCTGAAGAGAACAGGGATCTCATCAAACAGTACTTTATGGAGATGGCTGAGATCGGTTAGGGGAATTGGACCAACCGGTGGAAACTGCGGACTCACACACTATACACTACACTATATACTATACACTACACCATATACTATACACTATACTATTACACTATAGTAGTCTCCGGTGAAGATCGGTATCTTGAGTGATAAATGGGATGCGAGGTCAGAGGCGACAAGATGGTAGCACAGTCAGCGCCACATCAAGCAATCCGTTAGGTATGCCCATGCCGCGACCTTTCGACCGATGAAAACCCGGGCGGTGCCACTCGCATATTATATAGTATTACTCTAATCCTTAATGTATAATCATGTAGAAACAAAAAGTTTATATACCATGTGCCCATGGTAATGCGCACCAAGAGATTTCAGACCATACGCCCGCACATGTCTGCCCATGAGGCAGGGTGGCATGTAACAAATTTCGATATCGGGCTTCCGCCGGGGTGGCGCTTGGGATGGGTTTCTTGGATAAACAATATAGGAGGAACATAACGTGGCAGATACAATAGACCTCTATGATGACCGAGGCAAGAAATTGAAGGGTGATGTTGACCTTCAAGCCATAAGTCCACTCAAGAACTCGGCTATTCTGGGTATGGTTAATACCGTTAAGAGAACGGTAGCTGTTAACTTAGCCGGTATTGAGAAGGCATGCAAGAACGCAAGCTACGGCGGACAGAGCCGGAACATTCCGGGTCGTGAAGTAGACATCGATCCAACAGCAAAGGCAGACAAGATTGCTGCACGAGTTAAGGAACTGATTCAGGTCGAAAAAGGCGACGACACTGAAGTTGTGGTTCTTGGCGGCGGAAAATTCTTGAGAGTTGCAGCACCGACCAGGAGAATCGAGGCTGGCGCTGAATACGTTGCCGGAATGACCTGCACAGCAGCAGCACTTACTGAAGCACTGCGCGAGGAGTATGGTCTCGGAATGTACGACACCCCGTATGTAAAGAACGCAATCTGGGGAACATACCCGCAGACGATGGACATGAAGGGCGGAAACGTGCTATCAGTCTTAGGTATTCCACAGAACGATGAGGGTCTGGGATTCGCTCTTCGAAACATCATGGCAAACCACCTTGCGATGCTCTCCCAGAGAAACGCGATGAACTGCGCTGCAATCTCAAGCATTCTTGAGCACTGCGGAGTTTTCGAGATGGGACAGGCAATTGGTCTCTTTGAAAGATACCAGTTACTTGCACTGGCGTACCAGGGATTAAACGCAAACAACATGGTGTATGAGATGACCAAGAACAACGGCAAGACCGGAACGATCGGTACCGTTGTCCAGGAGACTGTCGAACGCGCAATCGATGACGGCGTTATCTCTGTTGACAAGACGATGCCATCAGGATACAAGGTCTACAAGGCAAACGATGTGTGCCTGTGGAACGCATACTGCGCAGCAGGTACGATGGCAGCAACGATGGTGAACTGCGGTGCACTCCGTGGCGCACAGGCTGTATCATCAACACTTCTGTACTTCAACGACATGATCGAGAAGGAAACCTCACTCCCAGGATGCGACTGGGGTCGAGTCGAGGGTACTGCGGTAGGATTCTCCTTCTTCAGCCACTCAATCTACGGTGGTGGCGGTCCTGGTGTGTTCAACGGTAACCACGTTGTTACGAGGCACTCAACAGGAATGGCTATCCCATGCGTGGCAGTTGCGGTGGCACTTGATTCAGGGACGCAGATGTTCTCGCCAGAGTCAACATCCGCAATCGTGCTTGACACCTTCCAGGATGTGCCAATCATGATGAACCCACTCAAGGAGGTCGCAGCAGCGGTGTAAAGAGGATTGTTTCATGGTTACAACAACAGATTCCGATCCCGTACAATACGAGATATTTCCGAGTAGGATGCTTGATCCTTCCTCAGCGCAGGAGATCTTGAATCGGCTTGAGCAGATTGAGGGTGTTACCCGCGTGCTGGTTCAGGGACCAAAACTTCCACTCACAGTTCCTTATGGGCCAGGAAAGGGCGCTCCGGTTGACCATACGGCTAGAGAGGTTATTCGGGTGGGCGATCAGGTGATGGAACTGCAGGTCAAGGTGGGACGTATACGCCTTGAATCAGAGCACGATGTGATGGAAGAGATCAGAGCACTATGTGAAGAGCTGTTCCCGTTCCCCTTTGAACTCAAGGAGGGACTGTTCCTTCGCAGGAAGGCGACGGTCACCGATTATGCAAAGTATGGTCCTGATGAACTGGTTGAGGACAAGAGCATATACGGGATGACCGATCCGAGCATGACGCCATCTTCGAAGATATGCGAGTCATGCACTGACACGAGGGAGTAATATGTTTGGCAGGGAGACACAGGTTATAGATTGCAGAGAAGGCATGGGTCTTGGAAGAGGAGGTGGGCTTGCCCAGCGCGGCACGCTTTCTGAAACCGGACGACCTGATGTAATCGCAATCGCAATGTCTCCAGGAAGGCGCCACATCACAAAACCCGTCTGTGAGATCACGCACGGACTCAGGAGAGAAGGAATCCAGGTCAGTGTGCTCGTACTCGAAGCAGGCGCTGGCGTTCCCGATGAGGGACCCAGCGATAGGATGGCAAAGGGCTACGGACCGAAGTTTGGTCTGACCCAAAAAGAGATCGAGCAGATAGCGCGACACCGTGTAGCATTGATCCATCTCGGAAACATCGATTCGCATGTGATCTACAAGACAAAGTACGTACTGCGTTACGTAGACATACCTGCGATCATCGCCTGCCAGAATCCGGTTGACTTTGAGGATTTTGCAAAGGCAGGGATCAAGACACGACTGGTCATGCCCATGGATAAAGACATTGATACACAGGGCACGGTCATGGAGATTGTAACCGGAATTACGAGGGGTGTTACCTGCCAGCGCGGCAGTTTGAACGAACTCGTAAAAGCAATTATGAAAACAATACCACAACATACATAAAGGAGATATAATTATGGCATACACACCACAATACTATCCAGGATCTTCATCCGTTGCAGTGAACAGAAGAAAGCACATGAGTGGAGATGTTGAGAAATTAAGAACCGTATCAGACGATGATATGGTGGCGGCACTCGGACACAGGGCACCAGGTGCAGACTATCCAAGCATCCACCCACCACTTAAAGAGATGGGTGAGCCGGATTGCCCGATCAGACAGATGGTTGAGCCAACACCAGGCGCAGCAGCAGGAGACCGTGTCAGATACTCACAGTTCACTGACTCGATGTACTCCGCACCATCAGTCCCATACTTCAGAAGCTACTACGCAGCGATCAACTTCCGTGGCGTAGACCCGGGAACACTGTCAGGCAGGCAAATCGTGGAAGCACGAGAGCGTGACATGGAGCAACAGTGCAAGGCAACAATCGAGTCAGAGATGACTTGCCCGGCTCTCGCAGGACTTAGGGGCTGCACAGTGCACGGTCACTCACTGAGACTTGCTGAAGACGGAATGATGTTCGATATGCTTCAGAGGACTCATCTTGAGGGCGGAAACGTCATCGAGGACAAGGATCAGGTCGGTGTACCAATCGACAGGAAGGTCAACCTCGGAAAGCCGATGAGTGAGGCAGAGGCAAAGAAGAGAACCACCATATACCGAACTGATGGTGTCAAGTACAGGGATGAGCCAGAGGTTCTTGACCATGTACACCTTGTGCACCACAGAAGGACAATGTACGGGTACAGACCTGAGACTGCAGCAGAGACCGCGCCAGGTGTTGGACCTGTTACATACCACACGGTGTAAAAGGAGGTAGATACAAATGGCATACAAATATCCATCAGAGAAACTGTTCGTTGAGGCGCTGAAGGCAAAGTTCGCAGGACTTGACCTTGCTGACCAGAAGGTAAAGTACGTGCGTGCCGGATACGTCCAGAACGCACGAAAGAGAGAATTCCAGGCAGCAGGGGCTGCAGTTGCAGAGCGACGTGGCATGCAGCAGTACGATGTGAACGTACATTGCGGTGGTATGACGCTCGGACAGAGACAGCTCGTACCATACAAGCTCTCGACCCAACCGGACATAGTAGAGGGCGATGACCTGCACTACGTCAACAACCCTGCAATGCAGCAGATGTGGGATGACATGAAGCGAACGATCATCGTGGGAATGGACCTTGCTCACGAGACTCTTGAGAAGCGTCTCGGAAAGGAGGTTACACCTGAGTCGATCGCGGGCTACATGGAAGCAGTAAACCACACCATGCCAGGTGCGGCTATCGTGCAGGAGCACATGGTCGAGACTCACCCGGGACTTGTCGATGACTGCTATGTGAAGTTATTCACTGGCGACGACGAACTCGCAGACGAGATCGACTCGCAGTACGTGATCAACATCAACGACCTCTTCGACAAGGAAGGGCAGGCAGATAAGATCAAGGCTGCAATGGGCAAGACCACATGGCAGGCAGTACACATTCCAACAATCGTTGTGAGATGCTGCGACGGTGGTAACACATCCAGATGGAGTGCAATGCAGATCGGTATGTCGTTCATTGCGGCATACAACATGTGCGCTGGTGAGGCTGCGGTAGCAGACCTCGCGTTCGCGGCAAAGCACGCTGCAGCTATCCAGATGGCTGAGATGCTTCCAGCAAGGAGAGCAAGATCACCAAACGAGCCAGGAGGACTTTCCTTCGGTTACTGCGCTGACATGGTCCAGAAGATGAGAGTCAAGCCGGACGATCCGGTCTTGTACACACTCGAGGTCGTTGCGTGCGGCACGATGCTCTACGACCAGATATGGCTTGGATCATACATGTCAGGTGGTGTCGGATTCACGCAGTACGCAACAGCAGCATACACCAACGACGTGCTGGATGACTTCACGTACTACGGATACGACTACGCACTGAACAAGTACGGCGACGACGGAACAGCGCCAAACGACCTTGCAACCGCAACCGACCTTGCAACCGAGGTTACCTTAAACGGTATGGAGTGCTACGAGGACTACCCAACGCTTCTTGAGGACCACTTCGGTGGATCGCAGAGAGCAGGAATCCTTGCAGCAGCAAGCGCATGCACAACCGGTATCGCAACCGGTAACGCACAGGTAGCACTGTCCGCATGGTATATGTCGATGTACCTGCACAAGGAAGGCTGGGGACGACTCGGATTCTTCGGATACGACCTTCAGGACCAGTGCGGTGCAACCAACGTATGCTCGTACCAGGGTGACGAAGGATGCTGCCTCGAACTCCGTGGCGCAAACTACCCGAACTACGCGATGAACGTAGGTCACCAGGGCGAGTACGCAGGATTCACAGGCGCTGCACACGCAGGCGCACACGACGCATACTGCTGCAACCCACTGATCAAGGTCTGCTTCGCTGACCCATCACTGGTATTCGACTTCGCTGACATCAGGAAGGAGTACGCCAAGGGTGCGATGCGAACCTTCCGACCAGCAGGCGAGCGCAGTCTGGTTATACCAGCAGGCGTATAGGCGACCTAGTCGCCTTTCCTTTTTTCTTTTTTTTCTTGTACCGAGCGTCAGCTCTATCGCCTACGGGTAGCGTATACATAATGCTTACACCCCTTTTGCCTCACCTCTCCTGCACCATGCCGTTCAATCCAGAGCACTCCTTAAATATCTTACAGTCACAACATCTGAATTGAGGAATCGCAGTGAAGAATAGCAGGAAGATATCATCGGTAGTTGCCAGAGATCACCTGCGGAAGTTAAATTTTGAGTATATCGAGCACTGGGTTCCATACAGCATCTTAATCGGACTGGCTGCCGGCGCGAGTGCTGTAATCTTCTACAGTCTGCTATCGGTCGTATCGCACTATATACTCGGAGGTGTCGGGAACTATTACATCACTCCCACCGGATGTGAACCACCGCTACTGCCGGTGCCATCGGTCATTCCACCAGGCTCGCTTGCAGATCTGCACACCTGGTATCTTGTGGCGATACCTGTTATAGGCGGACTTGTTGCAGGTCTCATCACATATCGATATGCACCGGAGGCGGTGGGCGAGGGGACTGATGCGGTGATCGATTCGTACCATCAGCAACAGGGGCGGATCAGAGGCAGAATCCCCATCGTCAAGACGATCGCCTCTGTGATCACTATCGGCACCGGCGGGAGCGCGGGCAGGGAAGGTCCGATCACACAGATCGGCGCTGGGTTTGGGTCGTATATTGCAGACAAACTGAAACTTGACGACAATGGACGGAGAATGATGCTGTTGTGCGGCGCAGCAGGCGGGATCGGCAGTATCTTCCGTGCGCCACTTGGAGGTGCCCTCTTCGCAATCAGCGTGTTGTATAAAAGGGATTCGGAATTCGAGTCGCTTGTTCCGGCATTCATCTCGTCCATCATCGCGTATTCGGTCTTCTGTTCGGTCTTTGGGTGGGGCTCGCTCTTCACAACTCCTGATTACACATTCACACACCCGATTGAACTTGTATTCGATGCAACACTCGGCATCCTCTGTGGTCTTGTGGGCATCTTCCACATCAAGATATTTCATGGAATGCGTAATTTCTTCAAAAAATGGGGGATAAAAAACTATTTTAAGCCGATGATCGGCGGACTTTTGCTTGGGTTGCTCGTTTTGTTCGTAAACCAGAGCTGTGGATTCGGCTACTATATTTTCGGAGGTGGTTACGAATCGATACAATCCGCAATCGATGGAGAACTGGCGGTATCGGTTCTGCTGCTGCTTGTTTTAGCCAAGATCCTTGCCACCTCATTCACTCTTGGTTCTGGCGGCAGCGGTGGCGTCTTCGCACCAACACTTGCAATCGGCGCTACACTTGGCGGTGCATTCGGTATGGCGGCGCATGCCCTTTTTCCGGGAATCATCGGGGATGTGCAGTCAACATCGTTCGTTCTTATCGGTATGGCGGCGCTCCTGGCAGGAGTGGCACGTGTCCCGATCGCGGCGATCGTGATGGTATCCGAACTCACTGGAAACTACAATCTGCTGCCGCCGCTGATGTTTGCCTCGACCATTGCGTACCTTGTGACAAGCAACTGGGCGATCTATGAAAAGCAGGTTCCTGCAAGGGTGGATTCGCCAGCGCACCGCGAGGAACTGACGATCGACATTCTCGAGAACGCATCCGTGAGTGATGCGATGGCAACCGACGTCATGTCTGCAAGTCCAACGAACAGTGTCCAGACCGTGCTGAACCTGATCACCAAGTACGGGCACATCGGGTATCCTGTACTCGATGATAACCGCCTTGTCGGCGTCGTGACCTTCAAGGATGCCGAACGCGTACCGGCGGAGGATCGCGAAGCGGTGCTCGTTGAGCAGGTGATGGCGCCTGCCACGTCGCTTATCGTGACATATCCTGATGAGTCGCTTGAGGATGCGCTGCGCAAACTTGTGTTAAACGATATCGGGAGACTTCCGGTGGTCGATCCGGATGATCAGTCAAAGATACTTGGTATAGTGACGAAGTCTGACATCATACGGCTTCATGCGCAGTTGCGGTGATCTGTAGCGCCGACAATATCTTGCATCAACATATTATATGAGCGCGGTACCTTCTGCTGGCAACTTATTTATCATGAGTTCCCTCAGGTAGCATCGATCATACTCCCGTCGCATCGATCCGTATCTGGCGGAGGGACATTTAATTGCCGCGTCCTGCCAATATTACTCTGGTGTTACAATTGCATGCCAGAACAACAATCAGGCCGATCATCCTGCTCGGAATGATCGCACTCATAGCAATCACAGCTATTGCAACCGCACCGACATGCTGCGCTGCCCCGGGCAGTGGCAACACAGATATTAAAATCACCGTAAACGAACTCACGCCCCAGCCGGTTGGACCGGGGCGAGATCTCGTGCTATCTGTTACGCTTGACAACCGCGGCGGAGGTGCGGCAAGAGGCATTGTGCTCACAATCATGCCCGATTCGCCGATCATCCTCAAGAACGAGAACGATCGAATTATGCGATTCGAGAAGATCATCGGATACGGCGCTCGCGTCGAGACGTACCTGCTACACATCGATCCTGCTGCAGTTTCAGGCAACTACGAGGTCGAACTCGGCGCGACATGGACTGATGACGGAGCGCACCGCGAGCAGAACCTGACCGTCCCGGTTGTGGTACGTGGCGAACCAAAACTCATGATCTCGGACATCACGATTGAACCTGAGACCATAAAGCCGGAAGACACGTTTGATCTCAGTTTCCGTGTTTCAAATGAGGGGACCGGAACCGCAAGCATGGCGCAGGTGACTGTTGCGCTTGATAACCTCTCGTCCGTCCCGGTCGGGGCAGACACGGCGATCATCAGGAAACTCGTTGCCGGTGCATCCGAGCGGCTGAGCTACCGGATCATGGTGAGTGACTCAGCAGAGATCAGTACGCACACGATACCAATAGTTATGCGTTATGACGACGAAAGCGGCGGAAACATAACCTCGCAGAGTTCTATCGGGATCAATGTGGTGGGGGACGCCGATCTATGCATCGCAAGCGTGAGGACAAACCCGGAAAACCCCGCAACCGGTGATGTAATGACCCTCATGCTCCAGATCGAAAATTCCGGACACGGCGATGCAGAGTCTGTGAAAGTAACGATCGATATCCCGTTCGATGGCACCCGGACCGCGTTCCTCGGCAAGATCGAGGCAGACGATGATGCGCCATGCATCTTCAACTTCCGCGCAACAGAGAGCGGAGATATCCCGTATCAAGCCGTGATCTCGTACGAAGACGATCTCGGGGATCACAAGACGATCGTTGATCTGGTGCTGTATGTAGGCGACGGCGGAAATGGTGATCTGCTGATACCGGCTCTCGCAGTGAGTGCGTTCGTCGTTGTCGGCGTATTCTATCTTCGCAGGAAGAAATGAGTGGATTGGATTCGTGCGATTCGTCTAAACGTGTCATTTGTGATCTACAATTAGGCACTAAAAAATCACGAATGACACGAATAACCCCAATCAAAACAGATGGGATCGATTAAAATGACCTCCACAACAACAGAACTCAAGGTTTCAGCCTTTCTCGCCTACAAATTCATCGCAAAGGGCAACAGGGGAACAACACTCCTCACCATCCTCATAATGGCACTCGCCTTCGTGAACCTTATGTTCACGACATCGGTCTTTGACGGGATGGGCGACGCTACCGAGAAACAGGTGATTGATACCCTTTACAGCAACATCGTGATCGAACCTGCGGATGAGGAGATATATATCAAGAACCCTGACTCGGTTGTGAAGAAGATCATCAATGTACCGGGGGTTATAGGCACCTCTGCGCAGTACGTCACAGGTGCAACCATCGCCTACGAAGAGCAAAGCGGCGCATGGAGTATTCGCGCAGTCGATCCTGCAGATGAGCGAACGGTCTCTCTAATTCCTGATATGATGATCGAGGGCGAGTATCTGGGCAAATACGATACCAGAGAGATCATCATCGGAACAGAGATCGCAGGTGGGCATGGTGGGAGCCTCGAACATACATCGCTCGGCGGCGTTGTAGTCGGCGATACCTTGAAGGTAACCTTCACAAACGGAGTCAGACGTGAGTATCGGTTGAAAGGGATATTTGATACGAACTTCATCCAGGCGAATCAGCTGGCATACGTAACCGAGAAGGAGATGGAATCAGTGCTCGGAATCCAGGATATGGCGTCCCAGATTCTTGTAAAGACCGATACGAAGGGCGAAGAGGATAGATTTCTAACACAGTTCGTTGAGCTGGGCGTCCATGAAGATATCAAACCATGGACGGTGTACGCAGGGATTGTCGCCACCCTTACACAGAGTTTCGATGCGCTAAATGCACTTACCGGAGCTATTGGCTTCTTTGTTGCAGGCGTCACCATCTTCATCGTGATCTACGTCAGTACCGTGAGTAAACGAAGGCAGATGGGGATCCTGCGGGCGATCGGGATCAAGGAATCGATAATCATCCGGTCTTATATATTCCAGGCTGCATTTTTTGCGGTATGCGGTTGCATTGCCGGACTGGTGATCATGTTTGCCATACTGGTACCCTATTTCATCAAGCACCCGATGGTATTTCCCATGGGGGATGTGACACTTTTAATCGAGCAAAAAGCTGTCATCACGCGAAGTGCGGGGTTGATCATATCTGCTGCAATCGCAGGTTTCCTCCCGTCGTGGCGGGCTGTGCGTGAAACTATCCTTGATGCGATCTGGGGGGACTAAACGATGGAACGAGCTGGGCAGGACACGATAATTGCGACAAGGGATCTCTCACGAACGTATACGATGGGCAAGGTACAGGTGCAAGCACTGAAAAATGTGACGCTCGATATCCGGAGAGGGGAGTTTGCAGCGATCATGGGAAAGAGCGGGAGCGGGAAGTCCACGCTCCTGCACCAGTTAGGACTTCTTGACACGCCGACCGAAGGCGAGATCACGATCGATGGGGTCGAGATCTCGGGGCTCTCGGATTCAGAGAGTACGAGATTCAGGCTCGAAAAGTTCGGTTATGTATTTCAGGAGTATGCAATCCTGCCTGAAATGACCGCGCTTGAGAACGTGTACCTGCCAGCGATGGCGCTCGGATTGTCGCAGGGCGAGTGTATCAGGAAAGGGATGGATGCGCTCGAGAAGGTCGGGCTTACGGAGAGAGCAGACCACCGCCCGCGAGAGATGTCAGGCGGCGAGCAGCAGCGGGTTGCGATTGCAAGAGCGCTAATCAACAAGCCAAAGATTCTATTTGCCGACGAGCCGACTGCGAATCTGGATAGCGCCTCGTCGAAGCAGATTCTTGAGCTGTTCAGGGAGTTAAACCGGGATACGGGGCAGACGATCCTGATGGTGACGCATGAGCTTGAGGACGCGGATCTTGTGGATAGGGTGATCTGGCTCGCTGATGGCGCGGTTATGGATCGGGAGGGGTGAGTGGTGCTCCGGATCGGAATTTCACACGCTTTCCCGAGAGAGGCCGCATCCTTTCCGTATAGTTCATGCGATCGATATCCTCAAGTCCTTTCCTCACACATCAGGATAACTTCACAATTCCCCTGCCAGTTCCTTCTAAACGGCACGCGAGATCGCGCCTGAAACCTCTGTTGTCGAGCACCGCCCGCCGATGTCAGGGGTTGTGATGCCGCGGGATACCGCATCAGATACTGCGCCCGTCACCGCATCAGATTCCTTGATCCTGCCGTACCACTTAAGCATCATCGCAAGACTCAGGATCGCAGCAATCGGATTCGCAAGTCCCTTGCCAGCGATGTCAGGAGCGCTGCCGTGCACCGGCTCAAAGAGCGCGTAATCAGCTCCTATATTTGCGCTTGCGCAGACGCCAAGCCCGCCGATGAGCGCTGCGGACATGTCACTTAAGATATCCCCGAAGAGATTGGTCGTGACGATCACCTCGAACCGCTCCGGATTCAGTACCAGTCGGTGCGCAGTAGCATCGACAAGCATCTCCTCCCACCGGACTTTGTGCCGGTCTGCGACATCGATGCAAACCTCCCGAAAAAGCCAGCACGATTTCAGTATATTTGCTTTGTGCACGATTGTTAAGCGTTTTTCGGCGGCAAGCGAACACGCGTACTCTGCGATGCGTTCGCTTCCGCTTCGTGTGATGACCCTTGTCGAATGCACGGCATCAGGCAGAACCTCTTCGATTCCCGAATACATGCCCTCGGTGTTCTCACGGACGATTGTGAAATCGATGCCCCGGGAGTCCATTACACCTTTGATCGGTCGTATATTGGCGTACAGATCGAATTCTTTCCTGATCCGGACGAGAACGCTCCGATATTCCGGATCCTGTGGTGTCGTGATCGCACCGAATAGTATGCAGTCGCAGGATCTGAAGATGTCAAAATCGTCCTCTGTCATCGCTTTGCCGGTGCGCTTCCACCTGCCGTACCCGATCTCGACCGGAACTTTCTCGATATCGAGGGTGAGAGCATCCAGCACTTCAAGAGCGGCTGGAATCACCTCTTTTCCGATTCCATCGCCCTCAACTACTGCAATTTTCATCTGGCGCATGGTTTCTGGATTGTCCTGTCCTTTCAAATAGATATCGTTTGTGAGGGGAACCGCACCGGATCACGGACGCCCCAGTGTTGGATTTTTCGGTGCGATATTGAGTAAGTACAAGACTTTGCTCACTTCCCCACAACCCTCGCGTCCAGCACCTTGAGAACACCCCGGTCCCCGTACCAGACTCTCTCGGTCTTCGTAAGTTCGATCCGCTCTTTGAAGTACGGAGCATCCAGAACAAGCGTTTCGTATTCGCCGCCTTCCCCGCAGAGATGTATGTGGTACCTCCTGTTAAGTTCCTGCAGATCACGTATCGCGCCCTCATCGATCCGCATCCCGAGCCACTCTTCACCCATTCCGCCTGCTGCAACCTGAACGATCCTGATGTCCATCACCGCAGCCATCTCGCGGAGCAATTCACCTGCATTCCTGTGCCAGAGCGGCGCATACATCACAATACGAAGCGTTTCGCAGACCTTCCGGACGCGGGATTCCTGATACACCGATTCGATTGCGCCCACGATGATCCCGTCGATATCGAGGCTCTGCAGAGCGTCTGAAAGATCCTCGAGTTCCTCTTCCTTCCTGCCTTGTGATTCCTTCAAGACGAGGGGGATTCCGCACACCTGCGATATCAATTTTACGATGTCGATGTTTATCGAGTGATACATGTACGAATCGAGATTCTGCGGCTTTATCGCAACAAGGTGCGTTACCGTATGCCCAGCCGTCAGCGCTTCATAAAGCGCATAACACGAATCCTTTCCTCCGGAGATGAGTGCTGCAAGTTTCATTTTACTTCGCCTCGGTTGTCAAGTTGCTCGGATGCCCGAATCAGGGTCACGAATGCACTACCTCACCACAACCCCGGCATACCCGACCACTTCTGCCATCGGCTGCACATCCCCGCTGTTTGCGTAATTGAGCAGTCTCGCAGAATTCGCGCCAAGTCCCCTGCATACCCGCATCATCACAGCGATCGGACCGTGCCCGCATACCGAAGCGTCCCGCTCACGGATCCGTGAGTAAAACTCGGTGACGTTTAATTCAAGCAGCGGGTCAAGCACGTAATGATCGATGTCATACGCAACCGCTGCCGGCTTATAATGCGTGAAATCGGATGATGCGATCACAACAACCTTCTTGTCTGTCTCTGAGATCGCATCCATCAGTTCGTCGCTCACATCGCGTGTGGTCTCCTCGTCCTGCAAGCCCATGCATACGGAAACTATCTTGAAGTCCTTGAAAAGCGTCTGGAGAAACGG
>JAUWGA010000001.1 GCA_030606635.1 Methanosarcinales archaeon | reverse complement strand
CATGGTGGAAGGGGCGGCGAAGAGATACGAAACCGAGTACGATCCCGAGGAATTCCTAAAAAACATCCATGTTGCCCGTGCATACAACTCCAACCATCAGATCCTTCTCATGGACACCGCATCCGAACTTGCGGATTCGCTCCGGGATACTGATAAGCCGGTACGCCTCCTGATTGTCGATTCGCTGACAGCGCACTTCCGGGCGGAGTATGTCGGCAGGGGCACGCTTGCTGATCGGCAGCAGAAATTAAACAAGCATCTGCACGCCCTCATGCGATTTGGCGACCTCCACAATGCGATGGTCTTTGTGACCAACCAGGTGATGTCAAAGCCAGATGCGTTCTTCGGCGATCCGACAAAACCGATCGGCGGGCACATTCTCGGGCACACCTCGACATTCCGGCTATACCTGCGGAAATCGAAAGGTGACAAACGGGTTGCAAAACTGGTCGACTCGCCCAACCTTCCGGACGGCGAGGCACTATACACAGTGACACCAGAGGGGCTATTCGATATATGATAAAGGCGATTGCGATCGATATCGATGGCACGCTGACGCATAAGGACCGGAGCATCGACTGCCGCGCAGTTGCGTGCCTTCGCTCGCTTAATATCCCGATCGTGCTTGCCACCGGTAACGTGCTCTGCTTTGCAAGGGCAGCAGCAAAACTGATCGGAACCGGCGGGCAGATCATAGCAGAGAACGGCGGCGTAATCTCGCTTGAATACGATGGCAAGGAGTACTACGATGGCGATATCGATGCATGTGAGCGTGCGTTTGATGTATTGACAGAACATCTTGGTGTGCACATCCAAAAACTCGATTCAGAGTACAGGAAGACCGATATAGCGCTTCGGAGGAACTTTGATGCCGCGGATGCGCGGCAGATCGTTGGCGAGGGGATCGATGTTGTGGATTCCGGTTACGCCATCCATCTGAAGAGCAAGGATGTGGACAAGGGAACCGGACTCTTCCGGATAGCTGGTCTCATGGGTATCGATGCAAGCGACTTTGCTGCCATCGGGGACTCTGAAAACGATATACAGATGCTTGCCGCAGCTGGATTTGGGGTCGCTGTCGGAAATGCGCATCCTGCACTTAAGGGTGCTGCCGATCTCGTGACCGCTGGCGAGTATGGTGCAGGCGTTGTCGAGGCGGTCGAGTATCTTACGAGGTGGATGTAGACAGACGCGCCTCGAACGATCTGAGCCCGTAACAGTCTTCAGAGGCTGTGTCAGCTTGAAAGGTGTTCGATAGAGATCGGGCTTTCGGAGTTTTCACGGTGTCCTGCGAGTTTATCGCACAAACGTTGCCATGGGCGATTGTTCATAGCAGATTACCACGAATACAACTGCAGCACTAACAAACTTTATAATCCATGAAGTTCTATAAGTTTTAGGGTATGGTGAAAGTAAAAGCAAAGATATCCATAGACAATTTCGCAATGAAGTACTTGAACAGTGGTGGAAAGCGGTTAGAAATTGCTGAACAGGACAGAAAAGTATGAACTACATAGAATGGAATAATCTTATAGCCCGCAAGTTTTTCAATGAAATGATGGCTGGACGGGAAGTGCTGCTATATGTTAATGAAGATACTATAAACCAGATAGGAGTAGAGACGGGCGCAGACGTTGAAGATTTTATACAGTCTGTTAAAGTCGGTCCGGATTGGGCAACAAAGGGTGCTATATGCAATAAGGCTTTACAATCTTATCGTGGCTGGAGAATCAAAAATCTGGAATATCCTCCGTATATTGCATATTTAGCACTTTTCGTCTTAGCGGCAACTAGAGGCGGGGATTATGATCCAAAAGCTTATTATCCCAAACTCTGGCCCTTGTTAGGCGAACCTGGTGGTTCAGGCACACCGCTACACTTTGACCACATGGCGGAACTGTGGGAAGACTTGCAAAAGTGGAGTACAGAAGACAAACATGAAGAATTGGGGCGCTTCGCTGCACGCATTCGCGGTGGCAAGGTTCATGTCGGGCGTCCATTATCACAAACTCTCCTGTCTGATGATGAGCGGAATTATTTACCTCTGATCTTCAGTGAAGCAGAACTTGACCCGACTGATACCCCTTCTGATGCAGTAATCAGGCGAGTTCTATTGAGCTACGGTAAGGATGGGCTGGAAAACCGCACCTTGAAACTTCTGGACGGAACACAAGGTGATAGCATTGAGATGGTGAATGCACTCATCGATCTTGTACTCAATGAACTTGTTGACTGGGATGGGAGTGTTATTTCGTACACCATATCAGATTTAGATCACACCCCCTCACAAGTGGGACTACGCATCTGTCTCGAACTGAACAGAGTTTCAGGAACAATTGCACCAACTCTCCGGCTCAAAACCAACCGTCCATTTCCAGATAACGGTCTTGAATTCGAATATGCTGGACAAATGGTTTCGTGCAGAGAGACTATGCCAAACTGGTCAACAAAGTTGACGAACACCAACATACGACCTCAACGACCATTGGATGCGGCAACAGTAAATTGGTCTACTGGTGTAAGGTTTGAGGATAAAGAAAACAAATGGAGAGCACACCTCAAAGGGACTGATGTGAGGCTTTTCCTGCTAGGAAATAGAGAAGGGCTTCCAGGGTGGGTTGAATCACAACGTCTGGAACGAAATTGTGAGTTTATGGTAGCGTGCAGCGACAGCAGGGTGGCGGATGTGCAGCGGTGGGGAACTGACTGCTGCGAAAAATTCGAAGAACAGTTGCTTCAAGGGCTACCTTCTGGATGGGCGATATTTGAAGGCAGGAGTGCGCATGAATCCTGCGAGGGTGTTGACGTACTCACGCTTTCCAGCCTGTTGCGTATCCGGCTTCAAGGCGGGATAAAGATCGGACGGGGCAACAGATATCTTAAGTTCGGACCTCCGCTAATCGTCATAGAAGGCGGTGACGGAAGTGAACGTGTCACGCTCAACGAAGATGAACTCAAGCGAGAAGATGTGTCCATTGCTCGCTGGCACATCCCTGCCGATGCACCCGTTAACTGCCCATTAAATATTCGGGTCTTCAAAGATGGACCGGATCCTTTGCAGAAGCATGTGATAAGGCTGGAAGAACCGGAACTTCCGGTATCGTTTAAGGATGTGCCATCGCGGGACAGTTCAGGTCAGATGCTGATCGGCGATGTTTCCATGCCATGCGCCACAGGGGCAGTTGTTGCTGGCGTTGGTCCACCCCCCGTTCTTCCGCCGACTCTTCCCACATACCTGTCACGCAGAATCACGTTTTTAGGTGCCAGACCTGGTGAAATAGTAGACTGGCCTGATGAGGATCTGCCAGATGAATGGCAGCCTGTCTGGGCAGTCGACAAGTCTGAGACGGATAAATGGCCTGTCCATTTCTGCGGGCAGCCTGAAGATGCAGGAACCATACCTAACCCCAACCATGCAATAAGCAATCTCCATGCTGTAAAACGGTGGAGGGAAGCGATATGGGTCAAACGTAAGAAGACTGAATATCAGAAGACCGGATATCCAGCGCTTCCGAAAATCCGGGACATATGGAATAAGTACAGGGAGGTTGCAAAACGTGTCTAAGTTACTTCTGCAAGCCATCAGCACGAGTGGGCGGATGAGCATAGATAAGTTCAATGCTGCCTTTGATGCACTGTGCCAGTTACCCGGAATATCGACAAGCGAAGTCGATCTTAATCACGTCCGGCGCCAGACTATCCGATATCTGGACTCGTTGGGCCATTGCGAGTTCAATTTTGACAAACGCCATGTTTTTGCCTGCCCACCTGTTCTTGTTGCCCTGCCGCCGTATGGTTTGCCCAAAGCGGTTTTAACAGGTGCCAGGACTCCCTCGATGGTTCAGAAGATGAAAGATTTTGCAAAAGGTAACCGGAACTCTGTTTCACATAGCATCAAATTGCAGAGAAGTGAGCACCCCCTCCTTCCTCCAGCGATCTACATCGAGGCGGTCGATCACGATCATCTTCAGAAAGTAGCTCAAGCCGCACAGATAGGATGCCATCTAACGGCGCCGGCTGCATGGTCGCTGGTTAATTTTTCGGCAGGAATTGGAAATGTCAGGCATAACTTATCTTATGAGGATAGAGCCGATATCAACTGGCTCAAACGAACTTTTTCTGCCAATACTCTGACCTTTTCCAAGAACCACAATACTGAAAACGTGCAGGGACTGGTTGAATATACCGATCCCAGGAGCCAGCAGAAACGTCACTGGATCTGGGATAGTAACCGGGCGGCTGAAGTGGATCGGGACTGGGGGCGATATATGATTATTGCAGACGAAGGGGCGGATGTCTTGCTATATGACAAACGGCGCCATCAGCTGGCTGTGCCCGCGTATGTGCCGCTTCCACGCTTTCTGGCAAGAGCTGCTACCCTCTGCACCGGACTGGCTCCAGCACCAGCGCGCATGGGTGAGCAGTCAGTAGGAGGGGTGCCTGCCGGACATCCCATGGATATCTACTGTGCTGTACCCCCACCTGTCGCCACGATGATTTCAGAGAAACTATCGCAAAACCTGATAGACCACAGTACCGTACCTGACAGCAATGGAGTGATCTCATGAAAGACCCGGTTGGCGCATTTGATACTATCCGGGATAACTTTATCCGGTACATACAGACTGTATTCGGCACCCGTTTTCCATCCATAGAGGCTGAAAGGGAAGAACTGCTGCGAGAGCTCGGGGTCCTGTGTCAGGAACCTTGGATTGAACCGCTGCCAATATACCAGAAATCTGGGAAGACTATTCAGGATTTAAAAGAAGAAGACCTCCATGGACTCAGCAATCAGGAAATATCCGATTTTAAGTCGTTGGTTGCATGTGGTCTGTTCGGAGACTACGAACTGTATGACCACCAGACGGAAATGCTTAAAAGAGTGTTAGAAGGTACAAACTGTGTGGTTACTGCCGGCACCGGTTCAGGCAAGACTGAAGCATTCCTTCTTCCGCTATTCGCTTACCTTGCACGAGAGTCTTCTGGCTGGGTAGCCCCGGATACGCCAGACCCCCACGTTAACAACTGGTGGAATGATAGCCAGTGGCAGGATTCCTGCTGTAACGAACACAACCGGATACAGCGTTCTTACAGAGTTTCTCAGCGGGGTCACGAGCAGAGGGATGCTGCTGTTCGTGCATTGATCATTTATCCAATGAATGCGCTGGTTGAAGACCAGCTTACTCGCCTCCGCAAAGCTCTTGACTCGGATGACGCGAGGGAGTGGTTTCAGCATAACCGAGAGGGGAACAAAATCTACTTTGGACGTTACAACGGCAGCACACCCATCCCGGGACATGAATTTAAGGAGCCGAATGCCAATGGCAACAGAAACCCCGACCGGAAGAGAATAGATAGACTTACTCGCGTGTTGATGGACATGGACCGTGACGCAGATGCTGCTGAGCGATACGCCAAAGATAACAACAAGCCAGATGTCACGTCCTATTTCCCCAAACTTGATGGTGCTGAGATGCGTTCACGCTGGGACATGCAGGACTCGCCGCCAGATATTCTGATAACCAACTTTTCGATGTTGAGCATCATGCTCATGCGCGAGATAGATGATCCCATCTTTGAGAAGACGCGGCGGTGGTTGGCGGGTGGGGACGATAGAGTGTTTCATTTGATCATTGACGAGCTGCACCTCTACAGGGGGACGGCTGGCGCTGAGGTGGCATATCTTTTGAGGTTGTTGCTCCTGCGTCTGGGACTTACACCAGACCATCTTAAGTTGCGCATCTTAAGCTCCAGCGCCTCGCTGGACCCTGACAATCCCAAAAGCCGTGAATTTCTCCATGATTTCTTCGGTGCTCAAGCAGACAGCTTTGAGATAATCCGGGGGCGTCAAAATCAAATTCCAGAGATTGCCGGATCTGATTTTTTGCCATCCGAACCGTTCGTTACTCTCAGTCAGGATGCGCCTGATTTTTCTGATGATGCCTGTCAGAAAGCAGCAGTTTCTCTTGGGTACCGAGGAGACGCACCATCTGGAAAGTTGGCTCTAAAAGAACAGATGGAATCAGATGGTATGCGCATTGCCACCAGAACGCAGAAGGCATGTGAGTGTGAGGGGGAAACGCGTGCTGTTTCGCTCGATGACTTTGCAGAGAAGCTCTTTGGAACAGCAGTATCAGGGGAAAATAGACGGGAAGCTGTCCGCGGACTTCTTGCAGCTCGTAGTATTTGCGATGATGAAGGAGAACAATCATCGCTACCATCATTCCGCCTTCACTGGTTTTTCCGCAGCACTGAAGGGTTGTGGGCATCTACCAAACCGCCTGCATACGCAGAAGACGGAAGACCAGTCGGAACATTATATTCTTCTCCGAGAATCATTACTAAAAAGGGACGTCGAGTCCTAGAATTACTCCTCTGCGAGCATTGCGGCGCTGTTTACTTTGGTGGAAACAGATTGGATCTCGGGGAGGGTGTCATTGAAATGCTGCCATCAGATCCGGATATCGAGGGGATTCCTGACCGACAGGCAGCACGTTTTATCGAACGCCGCACTTACAAGGAGTTTGCTGTGTTCTGGCCTGTTGGAAATTTACAGCTTCATGAAGACGCGTCTATCTGGAGCCAACCTAACCGGATTGGGGTGGCGGTAAAAAAAGGTCAGTGGACTCCTGCCAGTCTTGATACACGTTCAGGGAGGGTAGATCTGTCGCATGAGAAATATTCAGAAGATCCGGATAACTGGGTGAAAGGCTATCTCTTTCAAATTGGCACAAAAAAAGGAAAGAAATTCGGATCCCTATTAGATGCTGAAGGTGATGAGGCGAGGGAGTCCTTTACCGCACTTCCTTCGGTCTGTGCGTGCTGCGCAAAAGACTACGCCAAAAAACTCTCACGGAGATCGCCTGTACGCGGTTTCAGGACTGGTTTTTCCAAGGTCAGCCAGATACTCACAAAAGAACTGTTCTACCAGTTACCTGATGAAGGGCGCAAACTTGTTTCGTTTTCTGACAGCCGCGAAGATGCAGCACAGATCTCCAACGGTGTAGAGCGCAACCACTATTCGGATTTGCTCCGTGAGTCGGTGATACACGAACTGCTCATGGCAACACTGGGCGAACCTCAATTGCTCGATGATATTGAACAGAACCGTACCACATACGGTTCTCTTGCAGCAGAATATGTTGAAGAAACCCCAGGATCTGATACTGCGATCCGTGGAGATGTTGAATTGGTTAGAGGTGGCATCCCTGTCGAACTTCCTGAACATGCCAACATAGTTCTGCAACATGCTTTGGATGACGCCGAACAAAGGCTCAACATCATCAGGCAGCGAGGGAAGTCGCGGGTTGTTCATGTAAGCGACTTGATCTACCCTCATAAAGGAAATACTGCTGAATGCGGGAGGCTTCTCAGCAGACTTCTCGGTACAGGAGTGAATCCTGCTGGAAATGACCTCGATGCACAGCGTTTCAAATGGGAAGAGAACTGGCACAGCTGGACTGAACTTTTCGATTTTACAGAAAAGAGATGGAAAGACGGGCTTCCACCCGATACGGACCGTGCTAAAAATACACTCCGCAAGAAGGTTAGAGAAGGGTTGTGCGACCTGTTCTTCAGCCGCCTATATTTTAGCATGGAATCTTCAGGGCTTGGTTATCTCAAATTGGGGCTTGATGACCAGAAACTTGAAACCCACGCATCTGAAGCAGGACACCAGCAGGAGCAGTTAGAGTGTTTCCGGCAGGCATGCGACTCTGCTTTGCGGATATTAGGCGACCTCTACCGCCACGATGGATCTGAGTTTAAACAATACGGTTGGCCCGACTATAGCGATGCCCGTGTCAGCTTCAGAGACTTTGTATGCGCCGTCTGCCAAAAATGGGGGCTGAATGAACGAGACGTCGGTCCGGCAATATTCTCTGCACTTCGTACAGCCGGGCATAAGAACGGGATGATCCAAACAAGCAGTCTCGATGTAAAAGTAGCTCTTCCAGACGATCCCGTGTGGATATGCCACACCTGCCGCCGACCACACCTGCATTACTCTGCTGGAATCTGTACAAACTGCCACAAACAGCTTCCAGAACAGCCCAACCACACCTGCAAGGATCTCTGGCAACACAACTATCTGGCTTATGCAGCAGCAGAAGCGAAGCGCGTTCCAATTAGACTTCACTGCGAAGAGTTGACAGCCCAGACCGATGATCAGGCTAAACGGCAGAGGCATTTTCGCGACATTTTCGTTGATCTTGCAGGACAGGAAGAGGTTCTTATTGAAAAGGTTGATAAGATCGATGTTCTCAGCGTTACAACTACTTTGGAGGTTGGAGTGGACATCGGAGACTTGCAGGCAGTGATGCTCGCAAACATGCCCCCCATGCGTTTTAACTATCAACAGCGAGTCGGCAGAGCTGGGCGACGCGGTCAGGCGTTTGCAACAGTTCTCACACTCTGCCGCGGCCGCAGCCACGACGAGTTTTATTTTGCTAATCCAGAACAGATTACAGGCGGCGCCCCACCGGTGCCATTTCTCACCATGAAACAGGAGCGAATTGTTCAGCGGCTGCTGGCAAGGGAATGTCTGCGCAGAGCGTTTTGGGATGCTGGAGTGCGGTGGTGGGACTGCCCCGAGAAGCCCCCAGACAGCCATGGTGAGTTCGGGTTTGTCGAGAAGTGGCATGAAGTTCAGCAACAGGTATTGGATTGGCTGCGGACAGACGATTCAAGAGAGGACGTTATCAGAGCACTCGTTGGAAATGTGGACCAGCGAAAGATCGAGGAATGGTTGGACTATCTCAGCAACAAACTGCCTGAATCGATCGATCAGGCATCTACTAACCCAGAACTCGCGGGAGCTGGAATAGGATTGGCAGAACGACTGGCTGAAGGCGGCATCCTGCCAATGTATGGGATGCCGTCACGCAGCCGGCTGCTCTATCATCAACTGCGCGGAAAAGAATCGACAGTAGATCGAGATCTGGAGCTGGCGGTTACTGAATTTGCGCCAGGAGCTCAGAAAACCAAGGATAAAGCCATTCATACCGCCATTGGATTTACAGCACCTCTTGTGAACCGTCGCGGGCAGTGGGCGCCTCTCGCTGCTGACCCGTTTTCCACGCGCTGGATGGTGCGCTGTCTGAGATGTGGTAATATAATAGTAAGCGACCTGCAACACTCTGAAACTGAGTGCAAATACTGCAAAACACCACAAGGACCGTACTTCAAAAGCTACTTGGCAGCGGTACCGCTTGCATTCAGAACAGACCTATCACGAGGCAAGGATGCTAAGGAAGGAGGAGACATTCTTTACGGAATACCAACCTCTGTCGCGGAGAGCGCTGAATCAAAATTTTCCACGAAAGTAAGCTCTAACTGCGAGACAAGTTTTTCCTCTGAGTGTCGTGTATGGCGTATCAACGACAACGCTGGAAAACTTTTTGAGGGGGGATTGGTTACAACAAGAGGGTACCGACATGATACGAAGGATCCACTAACAGAAAAACCCGTTCTTGGTAATCAGTGGATTTCATCAGATTACATTGCTTATGTCAGCAAAGATCGACCAGAAGAAATCCAGCGGATTGCCATTGCTGCAGGTAAGACGACCGATGTTTTAAGGTTCAGACCGTTATCAGTACCTCCGGGTTTAAACCTTGACCCGGTCACTTCCAGCGGTGGTGTCAAAGCAGCCATTTATTCTGCTGCATTCCTTTTGAGAGCGGCAGCTTCCGAGAGGCTGGATATAGACCCTGATGAAATTGAAATTTGTAATTTTCAGTGTCTGGAGGTTGACGGCATGTATGTGGGCGCTATCACGTTGAGCGACTTCCTTGCCAACGGGGCAGGTTTTGTGCGCTGGATATCTGATAACTGGGACTCAGTGTTGCATGGAATCGTATCGCCGAATGATCCGGGTTCCTTCCCTACAAAGATTGTTTCTGAGTCGCATCGTTCCTCCTGTGACTCTGCATGTTATGCTTGTCTCATGAGGTACCGGAACATGAATTATCACGGTCTTCTGGACTGGCGTCTTGCATTGGCTTATCTACATATACTCAAGGACTCGCGGTATTTGTGCGGGCTCGATGGTCAGTTCACGACGCCCGAATTGGATGGCTGGATAGATTTTGCTACCAAACTGTCCGATAACTTTGCATCACAGTTTGATGACCACCAGTCCCGAACATGGGGAACTCTGCCAGGATTTGAAACCAGAATCATGAAGGTTATTATCGTTCATCCATTATGGGACACACAGAATCCGCAGGGAATTCTTGATGAAGCTGTTGCAGCTGCCGGGGGCGCATCAGTCCGTTACATAGATACTTTCAACCTACTGCGCAGACCCGGATGGTGTCACTCTGAAATCGAACGTTCTTTGGAATAACTCGATAGCCCCTTTCAAACGGCGTAAACCTCAAACCCTGTTCTCCTCATAATACCGGTCCAGAATCTCGACGATATTCCGCACCTCGCAGTCCACCCCGTTCCTCTCGAGACCGTGCCTGAACTGGAGTTCGCAACTCGGGCAGGTGGTGACAACCACATCAGGGTCGATCTTTCGGATGTCGTCAAGTTTCCGCTCGAATATCCTCGCAGAGAGGTCCGAATGCAAGAAACTGTATGTGCCAGCCCCGCCGCAGCACCCGTCCTCAAGTTCGACAAACTCGGATACGATTCTTCTAAGTATATCGCCCCCATTCCCAACTCCAGCAGCGGCGAGATGGCAGGGATTGTGATATGCTGCACGGATATCAAGTTTCTTTCCCGACAACATGCCGTCGTCAAGATGCTTTACAAGAAACTCGCCGATATCGTATGTGATCGATGACACCCTCGCCGCGGCGTCGCCCAGTTCATCCCCTTCCAGCAGTTCCCCGAATTTCTTAAGCATCATGGTGCAGGAGGCGCACGAGGTCACGATGGCGTCGTACCTCTCGTCAGCGAATGCGGCGACGTTCTTCCTTGCGGTCTCCTTTACCAGATCGTACATCCCTTCCTCGATCATCGGAAGCCCGCAACACTGTTGCTCAGGGATAAAGACATTGAATCCACTCTTTACAAGCACCCTTATCATCGAGCAGGCGACCTGATCATCGAAGAGCGCGGATGCGCACCCCACAAACACCGCGACGTTCATCGCATCCGGATTCTGTTCCTGCACACACTCATCGAGTACCAGCGGCGCTCTCCTGATCTTTGGAAGCTCCCTCCCGAGGAGTGTTTCTGCCGCCGGCATTGCGATCCTCCCAAAGAACCGCGCATACCGCTCGAATCGGTTGTAATTAGATGCCCATGTACGCATCGCCTGTCTGGTATAAAGGGGCGGGGTCTTCTGAGAAAAGAGCAGTTCTCCGATACTCGCATGGCTCGGGCATCTGGTCGCGCACCTTAAGCAGCCGAGACACGTGCCAAGCATCTTTCCTGCAATGCGCGACTCGCCATGTCCGGGATTTTCGAGTTTTCGGAACCTTGCAAGCTGTAGAAACGACCTCGAACCTGATTCCCCCTTCAGTGTGATCGATATCGGACAGACTGATTTGCAGTACCCGCAGTTGATGCATTTTTTTTCAAATCTATTTATATATTCTGTCGGGTATTTTATATCATCCGTGATCTGCCTGTCGCTGAAGATTACATCAGGATTCAGGATGTCATCAGGGTCGAAAATCTCCTTTATCTGCTGCATGTAGCCGTATATCCCGCCACCCCACTCTTTTTTGAGGAACATCGTCCTGAGTCGCCCCATCCCGTGCTCGCCGGTCATGGTGCCGTTGTACTTGAATACGATATCGTAGACACGATCCACCAGTTCAGGCAGCAGATCGATGTTTTTTGGGTCGTTTAAGTTCAGCATCGGTCTGATATGCAGATTCCCAGATCCTGCGTGTCCGTAAACTGCCGAAGTTATGCCATACTCCTCGAATATCTCATGCAGATCGCATATCAGCGGTGCAAGATCAGGTATTCTGACAGCAACGTCGTCGATGAACGCATCCGGCTTCATATCCGCATCATAGTTTGTCAGGATCGGGACGAGCGCTTTTCTGACGGCCCATATCCTTTCCTGTACTTCTTCGTCCTCTGATTCGGAAAAAATTGAGCATACATCATACCGCTCATGAATCATCCGCTCAAGATCGTCTATCTTTGATTTTCGGTCGTCGCCCTCGAATTCAACGAAGAGCGCACGCGTATTCGCAGGTATACCCATGTCAGGATGCTCTGCCCGGACGATTTCAAGAGAAGTCGAGTCCATCATCTCGATCTTTACAGGATCGAGTTTCTTGATGTGCTGGACTGCATCGCCGGCATCGTATAACTTTTTGAAGTATATCGCACTGATAGCCGTTCCCGATACGATCGGGAGAACCTTTAGCCGTATCCGTGTGAAGATGCCAAGCGTTCCGACGCTTCCGGACATCAGATGTGCGATCATCCCGCCGATGCGGTCCTGATCAAGCATCGCCCTGATATTATATCCGCTTGCAGTCTTTACGTCCCTTTTCGATTCGAGACGTGCTATTGTATCGGTGTCAGCAAGTATCCGCTTTTTTAGTCCGAATAATCCGGATGATATCCGGTCCGGGATGGTCTCTGCTCTGGCGGTGTCGATGATCTCGCAGTCTGCTGATACGAACTCCACATCAGTCACGTAATCATCTGTGGTCCCATATTTCACAGACTTAGCCCCGCTCGCCTTCGTCCCGATATTGCCACCCACCATGCAGATCTCAGAACTCGACGGGTCGGACGGGAGAAATAACCCTTTCTCACCGAGATGCGCCTGAAGATCATTTATTACGACTCCTGGCTCCACATCCACAAAGAATTCACCGCCTTTCTCCACGATGCCAAGAATCCGGTTCATCTTCTTTGAGATATCCAGAATAATCCCCCTACCAAGAGAGCTTCCTGCGAGATTGGTTCCGGCAGCCCTTGCTGTGACGGGAATTCCAAGTTCCTTTGCCGCCTTCACACACTCGCGGACGTCTTCTGCATCGCCTGGGCAGACCACGGCGGACGGAATGACCTGGTAGATGCTCGCATCGGTTGAATAGCAGTACAGCGTCGCAAGATCGGTGTACACCTCACCTCTGACGTTTTGGAGTGCTTTTTTGGTGTGGTTCATCCTTTATACTCCGGATCGAAGACAACGTATCCATGATCTCTGAAATCTCTGAACTCCTTACTGGCATCAATCTTTCTGGCGACTGTTTCATAATACTCCTACCTATTTTTGTTCCTCATCCCATCAACCCATGCCTTCAAAACCCTCAAAATGCAAAAATTATAAGTCCATAAAGCGCATACATCGAGGCATACATGTTCGATCCACAAACACTCGTCGTCCCTGACGGCACCAGGATGGAGGAGCGTACCATTGTGGTTGACGGCGGTGCGATCATCGGTGGCGGCACCAGCATCGAATACGGCATCATCGCAGATGAGATCACGATCGGTGAGCACGTGAAGATATATGGTGAGGTCTCTGCACGTTCGGATGTTTACATCGACCGCAGGTCTGAGATCGGAGGCACAGTGCGTGCGAATGGCGACGCCCATCTTGGAGAGTTTACGAAGATCGACGGCAAACTCGCTGTTGCAGGCAATCTTGACATCGGAGATCATGTATCGATCAAGGACGGATTCGAGGCGAGGGGCTGGATCACGATCAGAAACCCGATACCGCTCATCATCTTCCTGTATCTATACCTGAGTGAGCTGATACGCAGCGGCAAGGACGAAGAGGTGGAAAAAGCATTGGATGATCTCTTTTCCGATGATTCGGACAGTGGCGATGCCCCAATGATGATACTGCCTGCCAAATCCAGAATCACGCTCAGCGCGATCGAAACAGGTAAGCCCGCACATATCGGAGACGACTGCCGGCTGCAAGGCAACATCCGTGCAGAATCGGTATCTATGGGCAGCAACACAACCTTATTCGGAAGCATCAGGGCTAAAGACATCACGATCCATGAAAATTGTACCGTTCATGGAAATATCGATGCGAGTGGCAACATCAGCATCGGCAGTGGCAACCACGTACTTGGCGATCTCCATGCACGGGCTATCAATATCCATCGCAGCGCGGTAGTGGACGGCACGATGGACGCACCCCGCGGCATCGTGGTCGAGGAGACTGCAAGCGAGGTGGAAGAAGCAAGAGAGCCGATAGCGGTTGAAAAGCAAAAAGAGGTGGGAAAGCCGGAAACGGAAGCAAAATCAGGTGTAAAGAGAGCGAAGGATGAAAAACATGCAAGATCCGGAAGAAATAGAGGACGAAAGCAGTTTGCAAGACCGCGAAGCAGGAGAGACAAACGCAGTAGGGGGGAGCGGCGTGGGCATGGGCAGAGATATTACGTACGAGGACGTGGCGCAGAGCGTCGTTGACCTGCTCCTGAGGGCTGAGACCCGGCTTCCTGACGACGTGACGGCAGCACTAAAGGATGCACACGGGCGCGAGACCGATCCCACCGCAAGAGCGCAGATCGAGGCGATTCTTGAGAACATCGAACTCGCAGCGATGCGGAAGGTTCCGATCTGTCAGGATACCGGGATATTGATATTCTTTGTCGAGATCGGCAGGGACTGCGCGATTAATTTTGACATCAAAGATGCGATACGGGACGGTGTTAAAAAAGCAACCGAGATCGTGCCGCTCAGACCAAACGCGGTGCATCCGACCAGGAGGGAGCCGTCCGGAAACGTTGGAATCGGACTTCCTGACATTATTCTCGATATCAATGAGGGAGACCGCATAAGGATTACTGTGCTGCCGAAAGGTGCTGGAAGTGAGAATGTGAGCCGGCTTGCGATGCTTAACCCCTCGCAGGTAGCGGATATCAAGCGGTTCGTCCTCGAGACAGTCGCAGATGCCGGAGGAAAGCCGTGTCCTCCGATTATTGTTGGCGTCGGGATCGGCGGATCCTTTGACAAGGCAGCCCGCCTTGCAAAGAAGGCGCTACTGCGTGAAATCTACGATAACACCTCTGGCGTCGACGCTTGCGTTAACGGCTCTGTCGTCGATGCTTGCATTAACGCCTTTGGCGTCGACGCAAGAGACGGAGTTTTGATCGCTTGCGTTATGGACGATTTCGAGCTGGAGATACTCGATGCGATCAATTCACTCGGCATCGGCACGATGGGGCTTGGCGGAGATATCACCGCGCTTGCCGTGCATATCGAGTATGCGCACTGCCACACCGCATCGCTTCCTGTTGCTGTGAACATCCAGTGCTGGGCGAACAGGAGAGCGAGCGTGGAACTGGGAGGGGATGGAGCATGACGGTAATTTATCCATCCGCCCTCCGTTCCTGTTTATGACTTATACTATCTATCTACTTCTTTCTTCGTCTCATCAGCAGGATCACAGCCGAAATGATGACGGCTATAGCAAGCCCTGCAAGGATCGCGGGGTTGGCAAAGAGTTGCTTTGTGTTAAACGTGGAAACAATCTCCAGAGGTAGCTCCTTGTCCAGACCCTTCCCAAGCATCTTCTCGCGCTCTCCGTAAGAGATATGTACCGGGACGATCGGGTTGTCTGCGATGTCTGCATCGGTCATATCGATCCTGCAAGATGGAGACACACTCCCGACAGCTGGCAGATACAGGGGGTCGTCAACCACTCTATACGATTGCTCTCGCCCACCGATGCGCAACAGAACATCAGGACAGACATAGCACGGCACATCTCCTGTATTGGTGACCGTTACCGAGAGACGCTCTGTCTTTTTGGTGTAGAGTACCTCTGTTGCATCAATGCTCGATCGGTCCACAAAGGTGATTACGCCAACCCCAAGCGTCTGTTGCAACAATCTATTAAGCGATCTTTCTGATTCCCCGAAGACTGCATACACATCAGCCGTGATGTTTGCGGTCTCCAGCGATTCTTGCGCTGCCAGTTCCGGGCAGTCGTACGAAACGCCGGACGTAGTTCCTTCGGTGATAACGATCGCCTCTTCATCCCCGACCGTTGCGACCTGTGTAACGCCCGTGAAAATTTCTCCGTCCCGGGCGTCGACGCCGGAGGCGTTACCGTCAACGAATACACTTACTGAGGATTTGGAGAAGATATCGATGTTCGCATCGTTTTGGTAGACGACCTCCAGTCCTCCGGTGCCCTGATTGTAGTCCACAGAGACGACAGACATGATAAGCTCGTACTTCGGCAGCGGGAATTCATCGAGCGCCTCAACAAGACTGAAGCCGCCACCGCCACCTCCGGCTCTTCCCTGCCCGAACTTGATGAAGACATGCATATCGGTGCGTGCTGTTATCATGCTTGCGGCATCGGTCAGGGCATTGCCTATGACCACACCGGTCTCGATCCCGCTCCCATTCAGATAGTTGACCGTCTGCTCGGGAATGACGTTTGTGCCGATGAAGAGCACCGGCTCTCTTCCTGACATGATCTCGTTCTCGATGAACTCTCCATTCGTAAAGACGATCTGGCTGGCTTCCGATATATCCTGGTATTTCTCAACGATTGCGATGTTGTTATCGAACCTGTCACCATAATCGACGATCTCAGGATTGTATATGCTCAACGAATCATTTACCTGCCGGTCCACACGACCGTAGATCAATAGATTGTTAACGGTGCGCCCACCAAGAAAACCGGATAGCTCATCGATGTTATCATGATCGGCAAACAAGACCCATGACCTGCTTTTGACGGAATAAGGCGCAACAGAGATCGCGTTATACCCATAAGAATCATCCAGTACGATAAAGTTCGTTATATCAGGGAGTTCTCTTATGAAATGTAGGTTTGCTTCTACCCCACCCGGAGACTTGTATGTCCCTGAAACCACAAACCCCTCATTGGTCAGCGTCCCTTCGTAATTTGCAAAGAACGGTGACGTTTCGGACTCGACAAGCAGGATATCCGGATCCTTGTCGAGATAGTTCGGCAGAGCGGTTGCGTGTGGTGCGTCGGTGATGAACGAAGCAGGCATCCCGCGCAAGTTTGCATACATTATGGAAGAGTACACATCCCTCCAGTCGCCAGAGTTGATAACTACCTGGCCCCTCTCTGCACACGCAGCCGGCACAGACGCGATGACACATACTATAATTAATATATATTTCAGTTGTTGCTTCAGATGTTGACCCATACCACAACCTCCTTATTTATGTTAGTGGCATTACTCTTTAATACGCTTTTATAAAAAGATTATCGTGCGATCATCCACCATCATTTCGTGATCTCCATAATATAAAGATTATGAAGATGCCAGCAGCAATGGCGAGCAGGATTATCCTTATGGGATAGGACCATTCTTCTTGCCCAGGGGTTTCCTCCGGTTCCGCCCAAGCCGCTGCTACCGTTGGCGTCAGCGTCCCCACGGCTACCACGGTCGGCTCCACGGGAGTGGGCGTGGGGGTGATTGTTGGTGTCACAGTCAAAACTGGTGGATATGTTCCGCCACCGCCCCCTTTGTGAGGGGTGGCTGCTGGTGGTCGGGCAATGATTGCGAATACAGAGAAATGGTCGAATGTCGCGCGGAATGTAACCCGGTTACCGGTTATAGTGATAGACTCCGGTATCATGGTTATGTCGCCTTCTATCTCGCCGGTCGTCTCATTGATCTTGAAGAGCACGACATTACCCGGGTCACCTCCTGCCACGGTATCGAACCAATCTTTGTTCAGGGTTATACTGATCGGCACTCCTGTGACCTCTGACCGGGTGAGGTCCGTTGCAGACAGCTTAGAATATACCAAGATAGGGGTATTGTTGGCGATTGTAGAAGCATCAACGCCGAAATAGTCAGCAAGCATTTCCTTCAGTCGGGAGGTGTCAGAAACATTCAGATGTTTAAGATCTCCGTATCGTTCTACCAGCGTTGTCGTAAAGGAGAGTCCTCTGTAGGGTGTAAATGTCGCTTGAAATTCAACATCAAGGTCTACGGAAGCGGTTCCAACCTCGGTCATCGATGTTATGTATTCTTCCGGAGGCGTGTTCAGTTTTGTCTTGCTTATGTTTCCGATAACAGTGTCGGTAACTGCGGTTGCGTCATCTTTAAGCGTTGTCTCAAGAGTGCCGCCTTTTATGGGTATGGAAATAACCATACCCACGGTTGCAGTACCCGCGAGTAGTGTTGCATTCTCTTTGGTTGTAGTGATAGTTACAGCACCGTCTTTGATCGTTACCGTTGTAGCATCCACCCTGACCCCGGTTCCTATTACCGTTACAGTAACATTTTCCAGTGTTCCGTTACATCCGGCTTCAGCAGTTCTTATGAATGGGATATGGACGGTATCGCGTAACGCCTCCGGCGTCGACGCTTGCGTTACGGATGTCTTGTTTGCGACGGTTCCTTCTACAACCGCGGTTCCCGGAGAAGTTGAAGAGGTCAGGATGGTAGTTGTGGTGCCATTTGCAGTTACTGCCGTCAGTGGAGTTATGCCCCCAAGTGTTGTGGAGAATGTAACCTCGGTCTCATTTATCATTCTGCCAGACTCATCTGTAACGGTAGCGGTTATTGTTGAGTTGTTTGTCCCATCCGCTTCGATGATACCCGGGTCTGCGGTCAGAGAGATCGCGGATGGCTCGGTCGGCGGTATTGCCGGAATATAGTACATATAGTAGGTCATCGGGCTTACCGGGTTATTCGGAAGTATGAACTGGAAATTGCAGGACATCGCGTTGTAGCAGGTGCCGCTCTCGACGACCGGGGCTATGAATACGAGATTGTCCTTGCCCTGTTCTGTGAAGAACCCCTCCTTAAACGTGGACTCGGAACAGTTCCCAAATATGTATGCAGTTGGCGCAGGCAGGATCCGATCATAGATTGTGTAGTCGGCAGTTTCTGTAAACGTCCTGCTCCCGGAATCATAGCCAGTACCGGTGATGGTATCGATCGTGGCAGGGTTGCCAGCGATCAGGTATGCCGGGTTTGGCACATCCTGTGAATCGGTTATAAGCAGACATCCGCCGGTCCGGTTTATGTCGATCTCCTGTATCCGGGTTTCGGTATCGAGACGGTGCGGATTTTCCGATGCGGGTATGACGCTGCCGTAGTATCCGTACCAGTAATCGGTGGATGAACTGGTATCGAAGTCGATTGTGAATATGTATCCGCCACGCGCATCATCTGCCTGCACGCATCCGCCGCCTGATGAGAATGCGATGATCAGGAGTACCAGGATTATACTTGCATTCTTGATTGCTGACATCGGTTGTATACCTTCTCTGGTACTCCAAAAGCGTTAGCCATGTAATCTGTGGCTAAAAAACTTTTCTTATGATATTCGAGGCGCATTCGGATACCCACCACCAAAGGGCGTGACTTGAAGACCAGCGCCAGACAGACACAATCGCACGGGGACTGTTATAACCCGGGCCCAAGTAAGTTGTGGGTGAAATTGGTGTAGTCGGTGTCATGATCTTTGTTACCGGTTTGGCTGCGGAAGAAATGAAAGAGGGAGTCGGAGAGACTCCCTATGTATTTATACTTCTACGCGGATCACGTTAGTTCCGCGTAGAAGTAGTATGTGGTTGTGCCGTTCAAAGGGTTCTCTGGTACGATCATCTGGTAATCGCAAGTATCCGGAGTTTCGTTTGTGTTTTTGTAACTTGCCGTATTATCTCTGATGATCCCTGCGAATAGATAGTTGTCTGTAGCCGTGCCATCGTCATCCCATAGCAGTACGGTTTCCCAGTCGCCGGTATTGCCTGGACCCTCGTATGTCTTAGCACATCGCCCCACTCCTGCGGCAATCTCATTGCCTGCAAGATGGAAGGCGGTATGGTTGGTAAGTGAGAAAGTTTCCGCCGTATTATCTGACTCACCCGACACGAAGCCGTAAGCAGTGTCTACAGCGCTAAGACTTGCATTGTTGATAAAGTTGGACCAAACAGGCAGTGTGTTTAGTGTTGTTGCGTACACTTCGCCGGTAGGCGCAGCAGTGGTCCAATTGTACAACGTAGCACTATTGTCATCATCCAATGTAATTTCAGCAGTTATGTTGCCATAGTAGCCTTGCCACTTGGCAGTCTGCTGCATTACAGTGAGATCAAAGCCTGTAATATAGCCACCTTGTGCGTCATCTTGTCCTGCAGCTACTGTAGGTTTCGTTACAGGATCAGTAGCATTGCCTGCTACACCGTCCGGATCTGCACTCACGATCCCTGTGAATGCCACCACCAGAGCGATCACGATCGTAGCCACCTCAATTGTTTTCATTTTCATTTATTCTATCTCCTTTGTGTGTAAATCTGCTCTTTTGCAAATCTGTTCTGTTGTTCGTTATTCGATACGTTTTAGATCCATGGGATCAGCCCCTCGTTCCCGCCCCTGTATTACTCTTTATCTTCTATTTACCCGCCCCCTTGCCTCTTTTAGCCACAAGACTTATTTTGGGACCTCCCATGACCGTGATTCCATTCGTGCTTTTTCCCGCCCCGACTCCATTAAGAGATCCGGACCCGCGTCTGCTTCAGCCTCCACAGTCACGACTCTGTGTCCAGGGGCGCTATCGTTTGAGTGCCGGCATGGACTGGATTGTAGATGGGCCCTCTGCCGTTTACGCTTAAGTTCCAGGTTGCTGCACAACCTTCGCGATTCGTAGCAGTCACATCCGGGCTGGCAGCGGCAGCACCGCTCACATCTTCAGATCCGACAGATTCCGCGAGAGCCGTTCTGGCATGCGCCGCGACGGAACGCTGCAGCACAGCGGTCAAGATGGTTCTGTGTACCGACACTATTGTACCCCTTTTTTCGCATTTGGGATGCGTGGTGCAATCCGATTTCCTGCGTGACCAACCCTGACACGCTTTCAGATGCTTTTCAACCCGCGAGACACGAATGTGCTTATGCATGCCTCTGCAACCTACTTGCAACTTTCGCATATTAAGTCTTTCGTGCAAAGTGCAGGGGCGGTCAACCCGGGTGCCGGTGTCCGAGTCGTATCCCCTCGGCGATGTAGAAGACTACGCCTGAATACTGTATGAAATCCTCCCGAATAAATCTCACGTTGGGCAGATAACTCTTAATCTGTGGAAATCTTGTGTTATGGCTGCGCCGCTGCTCGTCGTGCATAAGAGTTATTAACCACAGATTGCACTGATTACATAGATTTCATCCACACACTTTTCATCATTTTAACTCCATATAAATATCCAGATCGCCTCCGGACATCGGATTAAGCGTGCAAGGGGCTGCGAATTCATAATTATGCGCCGTGCTGCCGATACCTACTGCAGCCACTCTTATCTTTGTGACGAATACGAGATTCTCATCGTCTGTCGTATCATAGTAGCCATTGGTATCCGAAGTAGCGTCCCATAATAGCCCTGTGATGAAATTCGCACTCTCGACTGACATAAGGTTTGTCATCATGGTGCTGTTCACGATCGGTACATGTGATATACTGGTCCCGTACACAATGAATGTTGTTTTGTTCGTTGCATTGCTCGGATCATTGCTGCTGAACAACTCTGTGATATTATTGTTCGCAAATCCGGTCGCATTGCTGCTGCCGACAACCGTGGCAAGGTTGGTATCGGCATCGAGAAAGTCATGTCCGCTCGCGTTTAGTGTATCGTCACTATCGCATCCAAGTGCGTGTAGAGCGCTCCAGTTTACAGTTACGCCCGCATTTACGATATAAACGTACCCGGCATCTGTTTCATTACCCCACGTCCAGTCATACACCGATTCGGAAGCACTGACTGTCAATGCGATGCTGCCGCTTGCATTCCCGTAGTATTTCTGCCACGCGGAGACGTTTATCAATGCTGATGCATTGTTGTTTGTGGTGTTTGCTTGCGACTCGTATATATAATCATCCGGGTCTGCCCATACCGCGATGTTGTGCGTGCCAACCAACGATGGATCCCAGTATCCGGTTACATACGTGGTGTTGTAGGGATACCCGGTGGTTCTACTTCCCAGTTCGCCTTCTGTTAACACGTTATACGTAGAGTTCCAAAAGCATAGGCTCCAGTTACCATACGCGCCAGCGGAGTCAAAGAACGAGACCTTGAAGTCAGAAGTTACATTTCCGACGCCATAGTTCGCGATAGTCGCATTGATTGTGATGTTCTTACTTTCTTTGACGTGATAGCCGGTTCCGGTCTCATAGACAGATGATCTGTTCTCATCAGTATCCCAGTGATCGAACGCTACATCGACAACTCGAATGTCGGGCGGTTTGATCGGCGTAATTGTGAAGTTCCATGCGCCTGATTCATTGCTTGAAACTCGGTCGGATGCATCGACATTCCAGTAATACGCTCCTTCACCCATGCGGTAATGGTCTAAGATTTCTTCTGCCGATATGGCTCTATTGTAGATGGCGACGTCATCGCTGAGACCGTTGTAATATGCCATTCCATTTCCCGCGTTAGAACCAACAAACCACCTATCGCCACCCGTCCACATCGTGCCTATTGTGGTTGTGCCTTCTTCTCTTCCGTTAACATATAAGCTCATATTTCCAGCGTTTTCTGCTATTCCCACTATATGATACCATTTCCCGGACTCTACTGTCGTTGAACCTGTTACTGACACTGGCTTGTCAGCGTCAACATCGTAAAGATAATGCTCGAATTTACGTTTTGATGTAATTCGTAATTGATGGGACCACGACTTTTTAGGACCTTTTGCATCTGTCCTTACTATGATATTTACGCGTGTTATACCCTTCTCTGGCTTAACCCAGGTAGAAATGGTATAGGCAGTTGGATCATCATCATCATCATCATCATCCGTAACACTTACATAATCTCCATTCCCGTCAAACTGCGCTGCTCCTCCAAACTTGCCTGATAAACTGATGAACGTATCGCCGTGCATCGTCCCATTCTTACCATTCCCTGAAAAATCATAAACAAGTGTGTTAGTTTCACCATACTCGCTCCTATTATCAAAGTGCATTAACACAGCTAAACCGTCTTCTGATGGTTTTACCGGCAGTGCGGTTAAATTATAAGTCAATGTAGTCCCATTGGCTACATTCTCTGCAATATAAACCAAACCTTCGGAAGCATTTAAACCATTACTGTTGTTATTTGCGTAGAAACAGACGGCCATAGTGTCATTATCCGCATCTGTTACCGTTGCATTTAGTAAAGTCCAGTTATTAGGGATTTTCGAACCGTTGTATGGTCTGTTCAAGGTTACAACGAGAGGATTATATGGTGTAGCCATCGGTGCAAACACGCTAAAGTTCGTGATGTTCACACCAACAACATCGTTTGCGGCATCCTGACAGTTATAGGGTGCTGGCGTTTTGTATCTTACGATGATGCCAGAGACATTGAGCTGCCATTCGATCGGTTCATCAATTTCAGCGTCCCCCTGTTCCCGCGTTACCTCAACAACCGCATACGTCCGGTCAGAAAGTTGTGGAATCGTCCACAAAATTGTTTTATTGTTTCTTTCCACCGTTGTCTCCGCAATCATTCCCGCGCCATCCAAGAGTTCGACAATCCCCTCGCATTCCTCCGCGTCTATGGCAACAGGGATGTTATGATAATATATGGACGAGTTATGCCAGACTTTTACCTGCTTTATGGTAATCTCAGCTGTTAGCTCTGGCTCCTCTTCATCCGTACCAATTTCTTTGTAGACCCCGATGTCAAACGCGTCATGCGGGATCAAGTCGAGGATGCCAATGCCCTCTTCTATCACAGCGAGTCGGACAGGGGGCGTCTGATAGGATATGTTAAAGCTTGCGCCTTCGCCGGCTGCCAGATCAACCGGAATAGACGAATCGATAATTGTGAACCCTGCATCGGAAGAGAGATTGGAATGCCCCGTGGGGAGGGGAATACTAACCGAGAAATTTGATATGGGAAACCTCTCGTGGTTTGTGATGGAGATGTGCTGTGACCAGTTGACAGGTTCGCCCACCACTACCCCCCCTTGCTCTGGCTCGCCAAAGACGATCTCCGGATCTGCTACTGCAAACCCGGTAGTCAAGAACGTTTCGCCATCACCGGAGCGCAACAGAACATTTATCACGTAATTGCCAGCGGTATCTGGCTTGAACTGGTATTCACGGTCTGTGGATGGTAGCGCGGTATAAATGATCCCTGTTGGGCTTATTATATTGAAAAAAATAATCTCTTCTGGCAGAACCGTTAAAGTGATGCAGACCGTCTCACAAAGCGCATACGTTGCTTTACCGACCGAAAGGGGTGTGTCATTTGGATATCGTTCTGAAACGCCGTGAGCATGGATAAGAAGGATGGGACTTAGTAAGAGTATAAATAGGCTGATAGCGATGATGCCAGTCCTGAGGTTAATCGTCATATTCATGCCCCACAGGTTCCCTCTGCCTCATAATAATAGACTCATTGATGATATATAACACTTTGGCGAGGTCCCTATTAGTAGTTGATACCCACCCCACGCGACCGTTAAGATACAACCACGATGATATAGATGCACAAATGTTCGAACCAGCCTGCCGTGAGATCCTTGAGCAGATCCTGAATCACGAGATAACGAGCGATCGCAAGCTCGATGCCGCCAAGAAGCGGGTCAGCGCAAAGTACAAACTCCCGAGTCTCCCAAAGAATTCGGAGATCCTTCTGCTCTGCTCTGCGGATGAGCGTGCCGTTGCGATCCATCTGTTGCAGCGAAAGTCAGTCCGCACGATATCAGGCGTTGCCGTGGTTGCGGTGATGACCTCGCCATACCCGTGCCCGCATGGCGCATGTATCCCATGCCCGGGCGGCCCTGCATCCGTATTCCAGACACCGCAGAGTTACATGGGGCGAGAGCCCGCCACGATGCGTGCGATCCAGTGCGGCTACGACCCGTACGAGCAGGTGGCAGTCCGGCTGCGGCAGTTGCAGAGCATCGGGCATCCGGTCGACAAGGTCGAACTGATCGTGATGGGCGGGACATTCACAGCCCGCCCGCCGGATTACCAGCAGTGGTTTGTCGGGCGGTCGATTTCGGCTATGAACGATTTCGGCGGCGCGGGCGTGGCGGATCAGGATGTCGACCTCGATATCGATATCGAATCCATAATCGCCACGAACGAGACTGCCGCGGTCAGGAATATCGGGATCACCTTCGAAACCCGACCCGATCATCTGTCCAGGGAGGAGATCGACCGCGTGCTCGAGATGGGTGCAACGAAGGTGGAAGTAGGTGTTCAGAGCATCTATGACCGCGTGCTCGAAAAGATCGATCGCGGGCATACCGTACAGGACTCGATCGCTGCCAACAAGCGACTGCGCGACAGCGGGCTTAAGGTCGGATTCCATATAATGGTCGGACTTCCCGGATCTGATGCCAACGACGATCTCAACATGTTTAAGACGCTCTTTAGCGATCCCGCATTCTGCCCTGACCATCTGAAGATCTATCCCACGCTCGTCACCGAGGGAACCGTGCTCCACCGGTGGTGGAAGGATGGCAGCTACCACTCGCTTGATAATGAATCGGCGATCGGGCTGCTCGCAGATATCAAGAGCGTGCTTCCGAAATGGGTGCGGTTGCAGCGGATCCAGCGGGACATTCCCGCGCAGCAGATCGCGGCAGGCGTCACAAAGAGCAACATCCGCCAGCTTGCAGAAGAGCGGCTCAGGTCGAGGGGCGGGTCATGCAGGTGCATCAGGTGCCGCGAGGTCGGACATGCATCGCTACACGGAATGGCGCCTGATAAGATCGAACTGTTGATCGAGACGTACAGTGCATGCGACGGAACCGAGCACTTCATATCGTTTGAAGATCGGGGAAATGGTATCCTGATCGGTTTTCTGCGGCTGCGGTTCCCGGATTCTCCGCACCGGATAGAACTTCTGGGCGCGGCTCTCGTGCGTGAACTGGTGGTGTACGGAAGGATGGTGCCATTGGGTGCAGAATCCAGCCCTCGCAGTGACCAGTGGCAGCACAGGGGCTACGGGCGTGAACTGCTCGCTGCTGCAGAGGATCTTGCATCCGGGCACGGATTTTCAAAAATCGCGGTTACAAGCGGTATCGGTGTGCGCGAGTATTACAGGGCGCGCGGTTATGTACGCGAAGGCGCATACATGTTGAAGTGCCTTTAACCGGGCCAGGTTCCGTACCGAAACCCAAGAGTGATCGCGAATATGCCAGCCATGACAGCAATTATGACCACTGTCTTTGGTTTGATGCGTATCGCGGTCTCGTCTGCCTCGTAATATCTCATCAGACCCGCAGAAGACATGAGTCCGCTGCCACTTGCTTTCTTTTTAGCCATCGATCTTACTCTCTGGCGATGTCACATAAACGTTTCTATCCTTAGATGAAGGGTTACTTTATTATGCATCTGGTACAAAACGTATCTATTACATGAGTGTAAGGATTATGGCTGTGGACGATGAACCGGATACGGTAGACCTGATCACACTGGTGCTTGAAAATGAGGGTTATGAGGTGCTGCCAGCTTACAGCGGCAGAGATGCGCTGGACATGCTCAAAGATACAAAACCCGATCTGATCCTGCTGGATATTATGATGGAAGATATCGATGGCTGGGGCGTGTACGAATCAATCCGTAAAAACGAGGAAACAAAGGATATTCCAGTGGTGATGCTCACAGCAAAGGCGCAGTCCATCGATAAGATGATCGGTCTGCATGTTGTCGGTGTCGATGAATACATCACCAAGCCATTCGGTCACAGAGAGTTGATCGATGGCATAAAAAAGCACCTGCCAGGGACCGGATGAGATGGACTACGAAGTGGGCTCGATTGGCCGGGTGTTCTTAGCACGCATCGATCATGATGAGGATCTGCTCGACGAACTCGTAAAACTCGCAAGATCAGAAGAGATCAAGCAGGCATTCTTCATGCTGATCGGGGCTGTTAAGAATATGCAGGTCGTAACCGGACCGAAGGAGGACACCGTCCCGCCGGATCCGATGTGGCACTCGATCGCGGGCGCCTGCGAGATACTCGGCATCGGAAACATCCTCTGGAAGGATGGGAGCCCGAGCATCCACCTGCATGCCGCGCTTGGCAAAGGGGGCGACGTGACTGTCGGCTGTCTGCGTAATAGCGTCGATACGTACCTCACCACCGAAGCCATCATATTCGAGATATCGGGCATCGCTGCAGAACGGGTGTACGACGACATGTACGGGATTGCACGGATGGTGTTATGATGAAATATCTATATCAAGACTCTGTAAAACTCCCAACCGATCGTGATTTCATTCACGATCTGGAGGCGCTACTGGACATGACCGAGGCGGTAGTTCCGCTTGAAAACGAGATCATCTCGGCTAATAGCGAAGTGGAAGAGAGCCACCATGCAAAGGATAGGAAGATCTCCGGGCTGAGAACATTCGAAAGCGAGGTGACGAGGCGGATGAACGAGATCGTCAGGGATGACGGCACCGATGAGATGCAGGTCTGCAAGAATGCGATCATAGATGTGTGTGCATCATGCGTGGATCAGCAGAAGGCAAAGATCGATTCCGAGTCTGGTGCGTCACTAACTGATCTGGCTGAGAAGATCGACCTCAACGCGGAGCGCGTCTGCAAGATAGTCAGTCCGTTTCTCGAATTCGGCGTATATGGCGCCAGATTTGCATATTCGCTCGACTCGGAGGGGAAAAGGGGGCTCCACGGCGAGTTTAAAGCAGATTTAGGCGAGCTATCATTCGCTTATGAACTGCGGTTTAAGGATGCGGTCACTGTGAAGCAGCTGGTAGGTTCGTTCGCAATTCCGGTACCGAGAAAGGCAGGGATATTCCACAGTGAGGAAGCGGTGAAGATGATGGACATGTCGAATCACCGTTTGGCTGGCGTTAACTACATAAATAACCAGGTAACCGCAGAATTTAAGGATAGGAGGGGCGCAAAAATGGTCCGTATCGAGATGAAAACTGCCACCGATGATTATTCGATAGTGTATGAAGGTGCAGAGCCGGTCAATCTGACAAGAGATGAATTGGTCTCAAAAGAGATCGACAGCGAGGCGGTTATAGACCTCATGCACGCGGTGACCGGTTATGTGAAGGATACTAGAAGACGCGAGGTTGCGACGCTTGTGAGATTGACGTTTAATGGCATGAATGTGATCAGGGAACCGCACGTCTCTGATGCGCTGAAGGTCATACTCTCGGAATACGGCAGATTCGCAAACGAATGTATCGCACACGGGGCGGCAAAGGACGAATTCGTGATAAAGATCGAATCGGACGACGGCACAAGGACTGAGAAATACATGTCGATCTCGACGGTCAAGGATCGTCTGTTCGGGATCGGGGAAGCGGGCGCGGAACTGGCGGATGCATTTGGACTGGGGACAAGCGCGTCATGACAATTGTGCAGGAACTGCCGGGGTTGTGGGCTTACATTCCCGCCAAGAGCAGCATATATAGTATCCTCCCAAGTATAATACTTATGAGTGTATTCATAGACCGGGGACGTGAATCGCCATTCCTTAAAGTTATTGGAAGAATGTTTTTAAATTTATTGAACGGTAACAGGAGTGTGATCCAAGTATGATCAACCAGTTTAATGATACAAATAAGATAAAAATTGCTTTACTTATAGATGGTGATAATGCACAACCGACTTTAATTGAAAAGATCTTAGCTGAAACGGGTAAACACGGACCAATTACGATAAGGCGTATCTATGGCGACTGGACTACACCAAATATGAATGGATGGAAAGAGACTTTAAATAATCTTGCAATTCAACCAATCCAACAGTTCCGTTATACGGTTGGCAAGAACTCCACAGATAGTGCGATGATTATTGATGCAATGGATATCCTTCATGACGATTCAGTAGAAGGTTTCTGTATCGTTTCCAGTGACAGTGATTATACAAGACTTGCAACTAGAATTCGTGAAAGCGGTGTTTTTGTGATGGGGGTTGGTAAAAGCATAACACCGAAGGCATTCGTAAATGCATGCAACATATTCATTTATACTGAAAATCTAACACCTAAAGAGTCCATCCGGGGAAATGAAACGGAATTAAAGAGTTTATTAACAACCGGTGAAGAAGCGAAAATATCGGATCCGATTCCATTGCTCAAAGAAGCTTTTGAAATGGCTTTAGGGGAGGATGGTTGGGCGCATTTGGGCGCGGTGGGAAATTGTTTACTCCAGTTAGATCCGAGTTTTGATCCAAGGTCTTATGGATACAAACAATTATCCCTACTTGTTAAGGCGCATCCAAATTTATTTGAATTAAAAAATATTAAGATGAAAAATGGCCCTGATGTTTTTTATATAAAGGTCAAAGATTAGAGATTTTTAGCTTCGCATAGTTGGTGAATAATTTAAGAAAAATTCCCGTTACAAACACCCTTCAGCGCGACGCGATGCACCGCTTCAGGCGACAATAAAACGAGCCCAAAAAAAGAAGCAGAGTTATTATAGTGCGGAGAGAACAAGTCAAATCTGCTCAAACCGAACATAAAACACAGGAGATATGGCAATGAAACATGTAAGAATAATCGCAGTCGTGTTCGCTCTTGTACTCGCAGTGACGTTGTGCGGCTGTGTGGACTCGGATTCTAGCAAACAGAATGAATCGCAAGAAGAGAGCGTACCATCCGGCATCGCACATTATCTCGATCTGATCGATGTGACTTCCCTGCACTACAAAGCGACCGTATCCACCGATGACGGGGATACTGCCGTATTTGAGGAATGGCGCAAGAAATCCGGAGACGTCTGGTTCTTCAAGTCGGTGATCAGCAGTAACCATGGCGCGGATTCGATGACCATCTTGCAGAACGCGGATGGGATGTACATAGTGGACGAGGCGGAAGGCACAGTGATCAAAACCGGGGAATGTTCCGATGATAACATCGGATTTGGAAACCCGTTCTGGGCGGCGTATGGTTGCTATAGCGACGATTCCGCATGGGATGATAGCTGGATCACAGACAGCGACACAACGTGCCTGGGTCGCAAGGCCGTCAAACTGGACTACAGCAAGGTATGGCAACCTGCCGGAGCACTCGGCCGCGAAGATATCGGCATGGGAAGAGCTGACCTGATCGTGGACAAGCAGACCGGGTTCACGCTACTGCTCGACTATGAGTGCACATACGAGGGCAAATCCGAGAGCGTGCACTACGAGGTCACAGAGTTTGATGTGGATACGAATATCCCGGACAGTACGTTTGACCTCCCTGCCGGTGCGGAGATCGTTGATCTCACAGTGCTTGGCGAAATGGGTGGCGAGATACTTGACGGAGCGTCGGGCGGACCCGGATTTCCCCCGCTTCCTGAGTGATGGGCGCCAAAACCCATCCTTTTTTGTTTTCAGTCGTGCGAATCAGTTGCCGGTTGAAACGACCAGGAGTTTCTGCCCAACAACTTTACAACCATCCGATCCTGATATCTGAATGATGAACCGGATACGCGCGTGTCTCTATCTCTCGGTCTTCGTGATCATGGGGCTCTCGGATGCGGTTGTGCCGATTCTCCCGGATCTCTCTGGTGAAACGTTTGTGCAGAGCATGATCTTCTCCGCGTACTTTGCAGGCGCACTCGTCTCGATGATCCCGCTCGGGATGCTTGCTGACCGGTACGGAAATACGCGGTTTATCCTGCTCAGTATCGTTCTGACGATCATATCCGGAGTCCTGCTCTTCTTATCCGACTCCCCGCAGATCCTCGTGTCTGCGCGTTTTGTCGAAGGGTGCGCCTGCGGGGCTTTCTTTCCGGCAGCGTTCTCGATGCTCACGAAATTTAAGAATCGAAGGCAGTACATAGGAGAGTTTACTTTTCTGATCAATGTCGGACTTGCTCTCGGTGTTGTAGCCGCTGCCGAACTTACGTATTACCATCTGAAAAGTGGAATACTGGTATTTACCTTGCTCGCAGTCCCTGCACTGGTGCTTGTGATTTCACTGAAACAGGAGCCCGATGATCCGGATATCCCGCCTGCACCACAGAGGATTTCGGGTGTATTCGCGATCCTTTCCGATGCGCGGTATCTACAGATATGGGTGATCGCCTTCGTCTTATTTGGTGCGACAGGGGTTCTTGTTGCTTATTTCCCATCTTTCACGGATTTAACGCCGTCCCCTCTGGGACTTGCGCTTTCCGGTGTCTATTTTGGAGCGATGGTGACCTCGCTCATCGGCGGTCGTGCGTGTACCACTGAACGCTGGCTGATCCGGGCAGGTGCGCTGATAACCGGAATCGGCATCGTGGCGACCATATACCATCCGATCGGGCTTACTATCATGGGCGCCGGATCCGGGTTTGCGATGGTCGGGCTTGTCGCGGGGGTTGCCTCCCTCGGTTCTGATCGCGGCATGGCGATGGGGGTCTTTAATACATGCACTTATGCCGGATTTGCCGCACTTCCGGTAGTTGCGGCAGGAATTCTCTTGTATGCCGATTACGTAGCACTCTTCGGAATCGCCGGAGTCGCTGTGGGCGCGCTCGCCCTCTTTCCGTTGCACGCGCTTGCGGTGAAGCGGTGATCCCCCCACCTCTTATGCGGATGTTCGCGCAAGGTGGCATGGCGTGACAGCCCCACCGCGCCGCAAGGTTTATATAGTATCAGGTAGTAGTGGTGTAACATGCGAGCGGGTTTCTAAAAACTCTTTTTAACCACACTAACCCCCACTCCCCACTTCCCACACTCCCGCTCGCATATCCCCCTACCAAGTTCTTCACTTTCGATTGCTTCAGTTTTGACTACGACTACGGTCTAATGGGTGGTAGGTCCGTATGGCAATGTTGGCTGTGAATATGTCAGGATTATGACGAATATTCTGTTGAAACCATAAGGTTTAAATAGTATCACACCACAATATGGCATATATGCGAGCGGGTTTTTGAAAAAACCTCTTTTTTTACCACACTACCCCCTCCCCACACTACCCCCCCAAACCCCACACTCCCGCTCGCATATCTCTTTATAACGTGTTTCCGAAAAGTTTCTGTAATGTCATGACCAAAAGGTATAAAATCACGAATGCTGGCGCATACCCCATATTTGCACGAATTTATTTGCTCTGGAATTTAGTGATTCGACTGCGCTCCTGCGATCTGCCATGTCGTTATAGAACCAGACAAATCGATAGCCGTAACGTGAATCACATCTTAAAATACTAATAAGTACCTTGCCGCATAACACCGTACAGGAGTAGGATACCATGAGACAACTTGAGATTCTCGCAGCCCCGCTCGAAGAGAGGTCGCTTAAGCTTCTCCTCTTCGGCGCGGGCGAACTCGGAAAAGAGATCGCGATAGAAGCCCAGCGCCTCGGTATGGAAGTCGTCGCTGTGGACCGGTACGAACGGGCGCCAGCACAACAGGTCGCGCACAAGGCATACACCGTCAACATGATGGATGCGAATGCGATGCGTTCTATCGTGGATCGGGAACGACCTGACGTCATCATACCGGAGATCGAGGCGATCGACCTCGATGTTCTCAACGAGTTCGAGGAGGACGGGTATCTGGTCACGCCGAACGCAGCGGCAACTCATGCGGCGATGAACCGTGAGCGCATCAGGGAGTTAATCGTTGCATCAGGCGTTAAAACAGGAGCTTACGCGTACACCCGCACAGACGACCTCTCTGAGTTTACAGATGCTGTCGAGAAGATCGGGTATCCGTGCTTCAGTAAGGCGATCATGTCGAGCAGCGGCAAGGGCTCGTACTTCATCGAGAGCCGCGATGACATCAAAGCAGCGATGGACGCTGCCAGATACGAGACCCGCGGATCTGGCGAACGTGCGATCATCGAGGAATATATCCCGTTTAATACCGAGGTAACAGAACTTGCTGTGAGGCATCTGGACGAGGACGGTAACATCGTCACCACATTCCCAAAGCCGGTCGGGCACTACCAGATCGATGGCGATTACCACTCATCGTGGCATAGTCCGAATATCGAGGAGTATCTTCCGTATAACGTGGATGATATCGGAAAGTCTGTCGAAAAGGACCCCGAGCTTGCGAAAGAGGCGGAAAGGAAGATTTACGATGCTGCACGCCGGATCACAGACGAACTGGGTGGAGTCGGCGTCTTCGGATGCGAACTCTTCGTCCGCGTCCGGGATGGTAAAGTCGAGATCTATGGCAACGAATGCGCGCCACGCCCGCACGATACCGGCATGGTTACGTATATCTCGCATCCGCAGGGATTTAATGAGGGTGGCTTGCATGTTCGTGCGATAACAGGGCTTCCGGTTCCGGCAAGGATCGAGGAGGGTTACCGCATCTTCGACCCACTGATGCCAGCGGCATCCCACGTGATCATCTCGCAAGCCCAGGGGTTCGATCCGATGTACAAAGGTCTCTTCGATGCGATGTCTGTGCCGGGCGCAAACATCCAGCTCTTCGGAAAGCCTTTTTCGTATCACAGCAGGTGGGTCGTTGAGGAGCGGATGGGGATCTCGCTTGCCATGGGTGCAGACGCGTTCGATGCGAAAAAGAAGGCAGAGATCGCTGCGCATAAGATCCTGATCAGGACTGCGACAGATAGAGAATGGCGCGGGCAGGAAGAGACGCGGATGCATGTAGCGGTGTAGGGATGGTTTTCGGGCTATTTCCTGATCGTAAGCAGTTTCAGGTCTCAAACAAAACACCGAGATCGCGCCAAGCACATCCCGGATTTTATGTTAAGATTTATAAATGTGTGTGAACGATAATACATCACCCACCAAGAGGTTGTGCAGGAATGGATACAAAAGACACGATATATGCAACGTTGATGGTCGTATCAGCATTTGTACTGACGTTTAGATGGCTCAATTACCTGGGTAACCAGGATCCTGTGATCTATGTCTCTGCGATGGTGCTGGTAGCTGCGCTCGCCGCGATGATCCTGGGTGCGGATGCGCGGCTCAGGAGGATCGAATCCGAGATCGAGGCGAAGGAGCGATCCTTGCGGATAAATATTCAGGGCATGGAGGAGAGTATGGATCGCAAACTGGATGCCATGACCAATGAGACCAGAGCCAGCATAAAAGAGATCACAGGCAGATTATATCGATAAACAGCCATGCGAAAAGCGACCATTAACCGAAAGACAAACGAAACAGAGATCGACCTGACGTTTGTGATCGAGGGAACCGGCAGATCAGAGATCGGCACAGGTGTTGCCTTTCTCGACCATGTGCTGGACTCGTTTGCGAGGCACGGGTTGTTCGATCTCACCCTAAGCGCGGCAGGGGATACCGAACTCGGCGATCACCACCTGGTCGAGGATGTCGGTATCGTGCTCGGGCAGGCGATATCACAGGCACTCGGCGATCATGCAGGGATTGCGCGGTTTGCCGATGTCAGGGTGCCGATGGATGAAGCGAGTGCAAGCGTGATCCTCGACCTCAGCGGGAGGAGTTACCTGGTCTTCGATGTCGGTTTCTCTTCAGACGTGGTCGGCGATCTCACGACCCAGATGGTGCCGCACTTCTTCCACTCGCTGGTTTCGAGTGCCGGCATCAACGCGCACATCTCGGCAAGCGGCGAGAACGACCACCACGTAATCGAGGCGATCTTCAAGGCGTTCGGGATTGCGCTGCGCAGGTCTGCCACAGTCGAGCGGTCGGATATTCCAAGCACGAAGGGCGTGCTCACCGGCTGATGAGTGCAGGCATCTACGCCCAAGGCGCGAGTTTCAACCCTCTGCAATCTCGATCTTTCTCGGCAGCCCTTCCCTCGCGCCAACCGCGCCTATGCACTTCGCGGCAACAAAGTTCCCGAGACGCCCGCACACCCCAAGCGGCTCATCCATCAGCAGCCCATACAGAAACCCGGCACAGAACGCATCCCCGGCACCGGTCGTATCAACGACCCTCGCAGCAAGCCCAGGAATGGAAACCTCTGCATCCGATGTTCGGATGTAGCATCCGTCTCCGCCGAGCGTCACCACAACAATCTCTGCTCCAACCTCATTTAACTCTCCCGCTCCCTTTCTGTAGCCGGACCTGGTAAGGATCTCAATCTCATCGCGATTTAAGAAGATGACACGGGTCTTTGAGATGATTTCCTTGAGTGTATCGACCCCTCTCCTGACATAGAGCATCCCGGGCGCAAAGGATATCTCGGCTTTCGACCGGTCGAGAATCTCTCTCTGCACATCGATTACGGTTTCGTCGACAAAGGAGGACAGATGCAGGTATCTCGCGCTTTTTACGTAGGATAGGTTCTCTGGCGTCACTGAGAGCGCATCATTCACACCGGAATGCACATACATTGAGCGCTCGCCGCCTGGATCGACAAGCACGATCGCGCTGCCGGTTCTGCCCCGGGCGACCTCGATCCCTTGCGTGTCTACACCTTCTTTTGCCATCTCAAAACGCAGGTATGCGCCATCGGCATCGTCCCCAACCCTTCCG
>JAUWGA010000096.1 GCA_030606635.1 Methanosarcinales archaeon | reverse complement strand
TACCAGGAGCAAGCCCTGAACTTCTCAGGTTCTGCAGTTTTTCAGGATACCGGGGAATCGTTATCGAGGGTACCGGGCTTGGGCATGTCGCTTCCGACTGGATCGAATTAATCGAGTACGCGGCATCAGGCGGCATCCCTGTCGTGATCACGTCCCAGTGCCTGAACGGAAGGATATGCGACCGGGTCTATGATACCGGGCGGGATATGTTAAAAGCAGGCGTCATCGAGGCTGAAGACATGCTTCCCGAAGTCGCACTCGTGAAACTGATGTGGTCGCTCGGGCGGGGGTGGGAGTACGATGAGATCTGTGCGAAGATGACAGAGAACATCGCCGGCGAGATCAGTGGAAGTTCGGGGTATGGCTATGGCAGCGAAGCGGTGGATCGGGGTAGCAAGCCGCCCATGGACGCTTGATCAGCGGATCATATCGCTCAGACCAATGCCGGTAACGCCTATCGCAATCAGGACTATTGAGAAGATCTTCAGAGCATTTGCGGGTTCTTTGAAGTACATGATTCCGATGATGCTCACGATCACAATCCCTGACCCAACCCACACAGCGTAGGCGAAACTGAGGTCAAATGTCTTTAATGCAAATATAAAGATGGTAAATGCGATTCCCCAGAAGACGAAGGTGAGAACAGAGGGAACAAGGTTCGAGAAGCCATCGGAGAGCTTCATACAGGTGGTGCCGCAGACCTCCATGATAATTCCTACTGCGAGAAGTAACCATTGCATCGTTGGTTATAGTCTCCAAAGTGTTAATCTGTTCTTCTGTCAGACCCAAAAGCGCAAAGATATTAAGGCATCAGCGACTTCGATTCTTGTATGTACGCAAAGAGACTCACAGCGCTTCCGCCCTATCTTTTCGCGGCGATCGATGAAGCAAAAGAAAATGCGACCAAGCAAGGGGTCGATGTCATCGATCTCGGCGTCGGCGATCCTGACCTGCCGCCGCCAGCCCACATCATCGATGCGCTATGTGCGTCCGCGCACGACCCGGAGCGGCACCAGTATCCATCATACACAGGAATGTTGACCTTTCGGGAGGCAGCAGCCGAATGGTACAAAAAGACATTCGATATCACGCTTGACCCGGTGCGGGAGGTGCTTGCACTCATCGGATCAAAGGAAGGGCTTGCACACATCCCGCTTGCGTTCGTAAACCCGGGCGATGTCGTGCTTGTGCCGGATCCGGCATACCCGGTCTACAAGATCGGGACGCTCTTTGCAGGCGGCGTGCCCTACACTATGCCGCTTCTCGCAGAAGCCGGTTTCCTGCCGGATCTGGACGCAATACCATCTGACGTCGCAGATAAAGCCAGACTGATCTTTCTCAATTACCCGAACAACCCGACCGCGGCAGTCGCTGATCTCTCTTTTTTTAAGGAGGTGGTAGATTTCGCAAGCGAGCACGACATAATCGTTGTGCACGACAACCCATATTCTGAGATCACGTTCGGCAAGTACCGGGCTCCGAGCCTCCTATCCGCGCCGGGAGCGATGGATGTCGGGATCGAGATGCACTCGCTATCAAAGACCTACAACATGACCGGCTGGCGCATCGGTTTTGCCGTCGGGAATGCGGAGATCATCTCAGGGCTCGGCACGGTCAAGACAAATATCGATTCAGGGGTATTCGAGCCTGTCCAGGAGGCGGCAATCACTGCGCTCACTGGTCCGCAGGATTGCATCAGCGATATGCGCAAGATATACACGGAACGAAGAGACCTGATGATCGCAGGATTACGTACGCTTGGAATCGATGCCGCACCGCCGGAGGCGACGTTCTACATCTGGACGCCAGTACCTGATGGCTACACCTCGCTCTCATTCTCTGCGATGCTTCTTGAGAAGATCGGGATCGTGGCAACGCCCGGAGTCGGATTCGGGGAGTATGGCGAAGGTTATGTCAGGTTCTCGCTGACGAGCTCCACCGATCGGATAGAGGAAGCGGTCTGCCGGATGCGTGGTATATAGTTATATAGTGCTCTGCGTGCTCTCGGTAAAATTTAAGGATATAGTGATTTCGCTATAAAATTCGTAACTACTCCGGTATGTTGATCAGTCTTCCGGTTGCGATTCGGTACTTTCTGCTTAAAAACCAGATCAGTGGACACGAGACTTAAATCAGCGGCAACTTCGAAGTGACCAATATCTTTATCCCTGGTAGGACAATAATAAGCAGTACTGCAATGAAGTGAGACGCTCCGCGGATTAAAGCGGCGTGGTATTGTGCCATTCACTCGGGTAGAATTTAAAGATGAGAGGTAACAGATATGGTAAAATGTGAATACACGGAAATCTGCGCATTCTTCAACGAAGGGATGCCAGATAGACCTGCAATTGCAAATATGATGAAGAAAAAGTACTGTGCCAGGAACCCGTCCGCATGTGCGAGGTACATGATTCTGAAGACGGTCGGAAAAGACCGGGTTCCAGTAGACTTAGTCCCGAATGATGGGGATATGGCCCAAAGTATCATTGCGGAAGGGTAGGCGAAAGGGTGCCGCCGAGGACATGGACGCGTCGCGTGATTGGCAGGATAATTTGTGCGTGACATTGCCACGCACTCTTTCTTCATTTGAGGGTTTGTGCGTCAGCTGGTCTTGCAGGGCTTGCAGTTGATCCTGCAAGGTCTGTAATTCCCGTGCGAGGTGATCGAATAGTTGAATGGTAGCCTCTTCCCCTTGCCGGTGAGCAGCGCGAATCTCATCGCGAGTAGGTATGTACATCGGGTTCTCCATCCATCAAATGAAATATTTTATTTGCAACCATTATGATGAAAAATATAATCTCATTAATAATAAATTTTGCGCTGGGAGTGAGTAGTTACGAAAATTCGGGCAGTGCCATGATGCAACAACGTCCCGACCGGGACTCGAACCCGGGTCCATCGCTCCGGAGGCGATGAGGATATCCGCTACCCTATCGAGACTTTTGACGAAGTGTCGAAGGCACAAAACCAGATGCGCCTTGTCATGAATTTGCGACTGCATTCCAATGTATGAACATGAGAGGTAATCATATATTGCTTTATTGCTTTGTAAAATGGTGTCACAGTTTCAATCAAACTTTGGACGTTTCCTCCAATGTCAGTATATATAGATAGTGCCTTCATTTTACAGACTCATATCCCATTTGAGTTCTGGCGAGTGCAAGCAACACGACTATTTCAGCTCCGGCTTGCTCTATCAGATATTTTCCTGCCTTTAAAGATGTGCCAGTCGTTGTCACATCGTCCAGTAAGAGTACCTGCCGACCTCTGACTACACTTTCATCTGTCACAGAAAGCGATTTTATTTCTAACTGCATATCGCTGCTTTCGCCTACGATTTTCTTTGGAATCTCAAAAACCCTTGATAGAATATCTGTTCCATCAATTGCTGAATGCGAACATAATCGTTTCGCGATCGTCCTTATACCCGATGGTTCAGTTCCTACTGCATGAGTCGGGATAACGCAGATCACATATTCTTCCGTACTTGAAATAATGGAACGCAAGCGATTCGTACAGTAGTTAATTCCTTTTATATGCTGATCTTTTACATCAAGAATCACGCGAGAGAACACATCGAAATCAGGATTATGGCCATCATGCCATGGATGATAGATCCCGAGATTAAATATATCCTGCAGAGCCACTGTATTATTTTCCGAATCGCGGAATATTCGGCAGCGTGTTGTTTCTTTCTCCATTTTCAGGTCACCATGAACAGCGAACAGCAGTTATTTGGGACAAAATAAGATAACGTTGTATATCTGAACATACTTACATATCACTCCATTAGCATTTTATCTGACCGTATCCCATATATGTAGGCCTCTGGTCGAATTTTACTCATCGCATACTCATCTCCATTCTTATCCTATATCAAGTCATTCAACCCGCCACACAAACCCCTCGACACATCCAGTTTGCCCGGATTCGTCTACCCATACACCGCGCACCCTCGCGCCTCATCGCCTACCTGTAAGCCCTCGCACATACAGCCGCGCCCAGATAAACGCTACCGCAGAACCGATGACGTTTGCAACAACGAGACCCCACCAGATCCCGGTAAGCCCCATATCAAAGTTAAACGCGAAGAGAGCTGCAAATATCGGGGTCAGGATGAGCGTGCGCAGGATCGTGACAAAGAGCGCGTTCATACCCTTCCCGGTCCCCTGAAAGAGCGAGGAAGAGAGCATCCCAAACGGCACGCACACATAGAAGAGACTCACGATCCTTAAGAAGATGATTAGATCGGGTGCGATGTGCGCCGCACTCTCGGACTGCGTGAACATAGCAGCTATATGGGGGGCGAAGATGAAGGTTGTCACCGCTATCGCCGATTCTATCAACACACCGATCTTTGTTGCATAGAGATGAGCGATACTCACCTTACCGCAGGAGCGTGCCCCAAAAGCAGCCCCTGTTACCGAGACGACCGCTGTTGCGATACCGATTAGGGGCAGTGTCGCAATCGATACCACCCGCCATCCTGTGGTATAGACCGCAACCCCCGCGATACTGCCCACCGCTACTACCATGACGTTCATTATCACCATTGTAAGCGACATCGAGAGTTGCGTTGCAGAAGCCGGAATGCCAACCCTGAAGATATCCCCGACAATCTCCCTATCGAACCTGAAACCGCTGAATTTGAATGATACGTACGTGTCCTTCTTAAAAAGCAGCCAGTTTACCATGACCGCAGACGAAATTGCCAGCGATACGATTGTAGCCCATGCAGCACCCGCGATGCCCATGCCAAGGGTGTAGATGAAGATCGGATCCAGTATGATATTGAGACCTGCACCCAGCATCATGACATACATGGCTCGCTTGACATCACCCTCAGCCCGCAGTATTGCGCCTGCAACGTTTGTTATGAATATGAAGATGCTGCCTGCAAAGATGATCCTGGCATACGAGACAGCCATCCCGGTTGCACTTCCAGCACCGATCAGGATAAACACATCCTCGGCAAAGACAAAGAACGGGATCGTGAAGAGAACCGCGAGTAAGAGCATCATGACAATCGTGTGAACCGCCACGTTGTCTGCACCCCCCTTATCCCTGGCACCGATCATTCGGGATATGGCAGACCCGCCACCCACCCCGAGTCCGGTGGAGAGCGCCATGGCTGCAAAGAAGAACGGGAAGACGAAGCCGATCGCAGCGAGAGCGTCAGCACCGAGACCTGAGACCCAGATCGCATCGACGAGATTGTAGATCGTCTGCGCTGACATGGCTACGATCATCGGAAGCGACAGTTTTAGGATGGCTTTTTTAGGATCGCCGAGAAGTGTTTTTACGCCTTCGGAGTATTCCTTTCTGCCATTGTCGCTATCTTCCATCCTGCTAACTCTTGCAAGGCAAGTATTAAAGGGTTATCAGTAGATCATCTCTTCATGGAACGTGTAGGCAGGGATAAAAGAGCGGCTCTGGTATCGATAGGAGTGACCGCATTTCTGGTAGTCATAAAATACGCCGCCGGAATGCTCTCAGGAAGTATCGCTCTCGTTGCTGACGCGATCCACTCACTCACAGACGTGATAAGTTCCGTCGCGGTATTTATCGGTCTTAAAATCTCGGATCGCAAGCCCACAGATGAATTTCCTTACGGATTTTACAAGGCAGAGAATATCGTAAGTCTATTCCTCGCTCTTGCAATCCTTTATGCCGGGTACGAGATTATTCTCACATCGATCGGAGCGACGGTCAGAGCGGTTATCCTGACAGATCTTCCGTTTGCACTCTCAGTCGCACTGATATCCCTGGTGTCATCCTTACTTTTAAGCAATTATAAGCTTAAGATCGGAAGAGAGGAAAATTCACCCAGTTTAATCGCGGATGGCAAGCATTCAAGAACCGATGCGCTCTCTTCCACAGTCGTATTCGCTGGAATACTGGGAAACTATCTTGGTTTCTATTTCCTTGACTCGGCTGCCGGTATTCTGGTCGCTCTCCTCATCTTCATAGCAGGATATGGGATACTAAAAGATTCGATAAAGGTTCTCCTGGACGCATCCATCGATTACGAGAGTCTCAACCGGATCAGGGAGGTCGCATCCGAAACTCATGGCGTCGAGAAGATACATTCCTTGAGCGCGAGGAGTTCCGGGAAGTTCATATTTATCGAGATGGGTGTGGGTACGAGCCTCACAGACCTAGAACGGGCACACCAACTGAGCGATAAGATCGAAGAGAGGATCAAATCCGAGATGAAAAATGTTGACAGGGTCCTGATACATATAGAGCCAGAAGAGAAGGAATTTACAAGGTATGCGGTTCCGTGCACCGAGAACAAAGGTCTCCTGTCAGGAATATCCAGGCATTTCGGGGAAGCGGAATATTTCTGCATATTTGACATCCGGAGAGAGGATAACGATCTCGTCGATATGCGGTTTCTGAAAAATCCGTTTGCCACCTTGGAGAAGCGGAAAGGGCTTAAAGCCGCCGAACTGCTGGTCGAGAACAGGATAGATAAACTGATCACAAAGGAGAGCATCGCGCAGAAGAGCGCGTTTTATGTCCTGGACGATGCTTATGTGGGGTCTGAGGAGACTGATGCCGGCACCATCGGAGAAGCTATCGAGGAGATCGGTGGGGCGGTTTGTGGCAGCGGGGTTGGGGTTTCGAGCGAAGATTCTTAACCCTGAAGACCATGGTCATGCGATTGAAAGCATATACAAAGA
>JAUWGA010000111.1 GCA_030606635.1 Methanosarcinales archaeon | reverse complement strand
GTTTCGGAATCGTACTTCAGGTACTTGAGCACATCCCACCCATCCATGCCCGGCAGCATGATATCCAGTGTGATTGCGAATGGTTTGAGTCTCTTCGCGACTGCCAGCGCTTCCCTGCCATTGTAGGCCGGTATAACCCTGTATCCTGCACCGGTAAGCGTCACTGTCAAGAGTTCGCTTGAGTTTTCATCATCCTCTACGACAAGGATGAGCGGTTCATCCCCGCTTCCCCCGACAGGTTCGATGATCTCTGGCAGCCGGGTAGCAGCGATCTCTTCTGCGGTCACGGTCTCTTTCACTGCCGGCACTTCATGCATCTTTTCAGGCATTTCCGTCTCAGCCGCGACCTCGACCTCCGGCTCGACCTCCTCTCCTAACCTATCCTCTTCTGCCGCTTCCGTTTCCGTTTCAGCTTCCGCCCTGCACCCTATCGGAATCGTGAACGTGAACGTGCTGCCTGTCCCTATTTCGCTCTCGACCCATGCCGTGCCGCCGTGCAGTTCTGAAAACTTCATGACAAGCGAAAGCCCGAGTCCGGTTCCGCCGTACTCCCTGGATGTGGTTGCGTCCGCCTGCATAAATGGCTGGAAGAGCTTCTTCTGATCTGCTTCAGAGATTCCGATACCTGTGTCTGTGACCGAGATCTCTGCCATATCTCCACTCTGCCGTGCGTCCACCACGACCGAACCATGTCCGGGCGTGAACTTGATTGCGTTACTTAAGAGGTTGTAGAGTATCTGCTTGAACTTGCCCTCGTCCGCATAGATCGTGGTGAGACCTTCATCGACTGAAACATCCACAACGAGGTTCTTCTTTGCCGCGATCGATGCGGTCAGGGTCCTCACCTCGTTAATCGCGTCAGAGACTGAGAAATCCTCGCAGACCAGTTCTATCTTTCCAGCTTCAACTTTTGAGAGGTCGAGTATGTCGTTTATCAGTTGCAAAAGATGCTTACCGCTTACAAGGACGTTATTTACATACTTCGCCTGCTTCTCATTTATAGGACCGAATACGCCATCGTGGAGTATCTCAGAAAATCCTATGATCGAGTTTAACGGAGTTCTCAGTTCGTGGCTCATGTTTGCAAGGAACTCGGACTTTGTCTGGCTTGCTGCTGCAAGTTCCCGCGATGTCAGCTCAAGTTTGTCACGCTCACTCTTTAGCTCGGCAGCCATCTCCTGTATTTCCGTGTAGGCATGTGCGTTGTTGATCGCCACTGCGATCTGGTCTGTGACGCGCTTTAGAAAGCCCGTCAGCTCCGGCGTGGCGCTCTTGGTATGGCAGGTAATGACGACACCGAGCAGCGCATCCTTAAAGATTATAGGCGTGCTGATGAGGGTATCCGGAGGAACCGTGCCATCCCCGGACGGTATTTTGTATATGGTATCTGCAAGATCGGTTGCCACGACCATCTCCTTCGTTGCAGCTGCCTTGCCAACAATCCCCTCTCCATACAAGAACGATTGTTCTGCGACCGCGTCTTCCGCACCTCTTGCCACTGCCGGCAGAAGCGTCTTATGATCACGGTCGCAGAGGTAGATGACGCCCAGAGGCGAATCCGTATACCTCATCAGGTTAGAGAGACCCTCAGTTACGATTGTGTTTAAGTCGATGGTCCTGCTCGTAACCGTCAGGATATCGGTATACGCCTCCTCCGCACTCTGCTTCTTCCTGAGGTTCTCAGCAACCCTCTTACGCTTGGAAACCTCCAACTCCAGGTTTTTATTCGTCTCTTCGATGTCCACCGCAATATTCAGTATCGCAAGTCTCTGCTGCTCACTCTCGGTAACCTTCCGGTCCAGTTCTTTGTTCGCCTCTGCCAGTTCACCGGTGCGTTCCTGCACACGCCTTTCCAGTTCCGCTGCCTGCGCGCCTCTCCTTGCGATGGTCTCTACAATCTTAAACAACAGACTCGAGTAGTTCCGGATCACATCCTCTCCGACCACACGCATCTTCTCTGCTTCTTTTACGAGCAGCCACGGGTCTACGTCGATTTCCTGCGCTATCTCTTCGAGATCATGGAGTTGCTCGGAAGAAAACTTCTCAGGGGTGAACTGCCCGGCAAACATCGTTCCTTTGTACTCGCCATCGATCATGATCGGCGCAACAAAATGCCCGCCGTGTGCAAAGCAGTAGCACATCTCCGGCTCTTGCGCCCCTAGCGCAATCTTCCCCATCTCCATAAACGACCGGAAGCAGCGCTCTTTTCCCCTCTCGGTCGATTGAATCAAGGCGCAAAATCCGGTCGGATTGGTAAACCTTGTCAGAGGCTCACATTCAGGCGAAAGGATCACAGAAGAGATTCCAACGGCTCTTGCGAAGCTATCCTGAATCGACTGGAGTTCGTCGATGTCGACCAGTTCACGTAGTGACGGTGGCGAGCCGCTCATCTCAGCACCGGTTTACGGATATGCCTTATACGGGAATCCGCCTGCTGATCGCTCCATGCCCGTAACCATCCGCTCGAATGCCGATAGCGGCATCCCAAGTCCAAGCAGGTCGCCTTCCCATCCGCCGACCGCTCTTGCCCCGAGACAGAAGAGAGATCCGTTCAAGCTCTGCTCCAGGTATGGTATGGCCGTCAGGTCTGCACATACGGCTCGAATCCCGATGGTGCTCATCAGGAAGCGGTTACCTGTGAGAAAGTTGTAGCCCTGAATCGCACGCAGTGCCTGTTTCGGAAGCAACCCGAGAATCACGACGTCGGGAGCAATATCAAGCTTCCCTGCCGGATACGCAACCGCGGCGTCCATGATATCAGGCTGGATCGAGGTCATCCCGGAGACCGCGTTCAGTGCAGCACCAAGCGTCTCGTACCGCCCCGTGTCGCCCTCACCAAAGAGCGCAAACTGCATGTTATCGCTTGCTTTGCACCCATAGACAAGACCATTTGTAAAGTCTGCCGGCGATGCGGTCGTCTCCATCATGTCCGTGTACTTCCGCGTTCCGGAAAGCGGTTCTTCCTGATCCTGATCGACGAGACCAAGAGCGATTGCTGATGCCGGACATCCGACATTTTCCTTGTTGATCACAACAACCTCGCCATCCATCGCGGCGATCCGCACTGCCTCGCACCACGGAACCCCCTGATATTCCTCAAGAGTCTTCGTGCCCTCTGGGATCTCGCGTCCTTTAAGGATCAGTTTAACGCCAACCGGCTGAACAATCGAGCCCGGCTCGTCAAAGATATCCATGAACCTCTTGCTCGCTTCCTCAAAGGTCGTCCCATTACATTGTCCTGTGTTATCCATTTTTCACACTCCTCTGAAGGTTATCGCAGTCTATGACTGGTTCTGTTTCAGTCTACCTCACCCCATGCATCGCAAACCTTCGCAATCTCATTTACCAGTTCTGCTTTATTAAACATTCCGTTCTACAGAGGCGACTTTTTATACCGCCCGGTAATGCCTCATGGATCAGTCCGCCTTCGCCTTCAGCCGTATACCCGCAGGCGTTATCTCAAACACGGTAAGGTCTGGTATGATATCTGTGCTGCGCATCTTTGGGATGGTGAAATAACGCTCCATCTTATCGGTATACGGGTTCTCCTTCACCAGAAGCCGGACCGATCCGTATACCGAATAATCGGCAACCTGATTGGTCATTAGATATGCAGACTCGTCCATGACAAAAACGGTGGTGCACCCCTTCCTGTTGAGCGCGAAATTCAGCGCATCGAACTGGTCCCTGAAATCCTGGGCAGTCGAACGGAGCGTGGAGACCCCGATATTGTTGATGACCGCGACACCAGTAATATCTGGCACGTAATCGGCAAGCTGGGAGAGTTCGACCTCGAGCCCTTCCTGCGCGAATCCGTACTTTATTGCCTGCTTGGATTTGTTTGAACGGCTCTCAAAGACGCGTCCGATGATCAGTTGTACGCTTTCGTAATACTTGGCAAGATCAAGTGACCATCTCTGCCTGCACGAGTATATCTTCAGGCGTCTCTTCTGTTGCGATCAGCACGCATTCCGTGCCGTCCACGCAAGACTGGTATAGCAGGTGAAGTCCGAAGATCGTCTTTCCGGCACCAGAAACCCCTGTTACCAGCAATCCTTTGCCCTTTGGGTAGCCGCCACTCAGTTTAGCGTCCAGTTCAGCAATTCCTGTTGGCACACGTTCCATTTACACAACGCCCCCTTTTATTCAGTCTTTGTTTTTGATTTGTGGAGTTTGATCCCTTCTGAGGTTATGTCAAAGATGGATAACTCCAGTGAAAGTTTGGTACCACGCATCTTCGGAATATCCAGATACCGCTCCCGCACACCCGTGTAGGGGTTCTCCTTTGTCATAAGCTTGATGGAGCCATAAGCCGAATACTCGGCAAGTCCGTGGGTCAGCTCGTGAGCGGTATCGTCCATGATCATGAGTGTAGTGCAGCCCTTCTCGGCGAGTGCGCGATTTATTGCGTCGATCTTGTCCCTGAACTCCTTGATGTTCAAATCCAGTGCGAAGACACCCATATTATCGATGACCGCCACATCGATATCATCAGGCAGCATTTTCACCCGCTCAAGTAGGTCCATCTCAGTCGTCTCGAACCCAAAGCCGAGTTGTGTCGCCATCTCGGTGCTCTCTGTCCTCGTCTCGAGCACACGCTCGATTGCAAGCTGTTTGTTATCGAGATACGGTCTCAGATCGAGCCCGAGAATCTTTGCCTGCATGAGGATATCTTCAGGCGACTCTTCTGTTGCGATGTCCACGCACATCCTGCCGTCCATGCAAGCTTTGTAGAGGAAGTGAATCCCAAAAATCGTCTTTCCGGCACCCGGTGCACCCGTTACCAGTATCGCCTTGCCCTTCGGGTAGCCGCCGCTCAATTTCACGTCCAGTTCATCGATCCCTGTTGGTACGCGCTCCATATTCGCTCCTGCCCTCTAAAACGGTGTTTGAAGATTTGCAATAATATTTCAAATAAGGTTATATAAATGTATTTCGCGCTCTGCCCAGGATATCCTGCATCTTCGCGTACCCAAGATATCCTGATATGACCGATGCAAATATCTACAATCCCTGCCAGATAAATCAACAGAGACTCTATGCCACAGACACCAGAACCACCCATCGCAGAGAAACTCGCAGAAAAGCAGAAATCGATCAGCATAGCCGAGTTCTTCGAGAAAAACAAGCAGATGCTCGGATTCGACTCGCTACAACGGTCCCTGATCACGACGATCAAGGAGGCGGTTGACAATGCGCTCGATGCGTGCGAGGAGGCAGAAATCCTCCCAGATCTCTTGATAGAGATAAAGGCAGCCTCGCCAGCACCGAATCTTATCCTGACAGTCGAGGACAACGGTCCCGGTATTGTAAAGGAACAGATCCCGAAGGTCTTTGCGAAGTTGCTGTACGGCTCCCGTTTCCATGTTCTGAAGCAGTCGAGAGGGCAGCAGGGGATCGGGATCAGCGCATCGGTTCTGTATGCACAGTTGAGCACAGGAAAGCCAGTTAGGATCGTCTCAAAGATCGGTTCGCAGCAGCCAGCGCATTACTGCGAGCTTATAATCAACACGAGCAAGAACGAGCCCGAGATTCTTGAGGAGAGGACGATCGAGTGGGATCCCCCGCACGGAACCAGAATCGAACTCGAGATCAAGGGAGCGTATGTGAAGGGACGGCGGCAGTCGGTCATTGAATACCTGCGGAACACCGCCATCGTGAATCCACATGCGCGACTGACGCTTATCGATCCTGATGGTGAGTACACGGTATTTGAAAGAGCCACCGACCTCCTGCCAGCGCCGCCCGCGGAGATCAAGCCGCATCCGGCAGGGATCGAACTCGGGACGCTTATAAAGATGCTGCGGTACACAGACCGGCAGCGACTGTTAACGTTTCT
>JAUWGA010000194.1 GCA_030606635.1 Methanosarcinales archaeon | reverse complement strand
AGATGCGCCAGCAATGACACGCAATATTGACCGCTTGGATATCGAGGGCATTGTTTCACCTTACGTCTACAATCGTCTCGGGTTGATTATTATTACATCTCCACGTTTCATGAATGGATATCACCCCCCACTCGTTTGACCGTAACCATATCGCGTACTATCCTGCCCGATCCTGTGCACCCTCAAACATCCAGATTCTCCACCTCTCGTGCATGCTCCTCAATAAACGCCCTTCTAGGCTCGACCGCGTCACCCATCAGTATCGTGAACATCCTGTCAGCCTCCATCGCGTCCTCGATCGTCACCTGAAGCATCGTCCGCGTATCAGGATCCATCGTCGTCTCCCAGAGCTGCGACGGGTTCATCTCGCCGAGACCCTTGTACCGCTGCACCGTGACGCCAGTCTCCCCTATCTCTTCCCGTACAGCGTTTAGTTCCTCATCTGTAAACGCATACCGCCTGACCTTCCCCTTCTTGACTTGATATAGTGGCGGCTGCGCGATGTAGACGTATCCCGCCTCGATTAGTTCTGGCATGTACCGGTACAGGAACGTCAAAAGCAGCGTTCTGATGTGAGACCCGTCAACGTCAGCATCTGTCATAATCGATATTTTATGATACCTCGCCTTTGTGATATCAAACTCCTCCCCGATCCCAGCCCCAAACGCTGTTATCATCGTCCTGATCTCGTTGTTGCGCAGGATCTTGTGGAGTCTCGCCTTCTCGACATTCAGGATCTTGCCCCGGAGCGGCAGGATCGCCTGGAACTTCCGGTCCCGTCCCTGCTTGGCACTATTATGCACGAATACGCCGCCTGCTAACGCAAAGTTGTGTGTGCCGGGAACCTCGATATCATAAACATCCACACGCTCATCCACACGCTCGACCGAAACGATCCGATGGTTGTGGTTCAAAACGGCTTCATGCGCCCGTATAGCGTCCCCGTCAAAGTATCGCCGGCAAAAGGAGTCAAAGCGCAAAAGTGTCGAATCTCGCGTGGCAAGGCGATGGGCGCAATAGGCATCGAGATCCAGTTCGTCTTGCTCCGTTCGGAATTGCTTCAGTGCCGCAATAGTCTTGGCGTAATACGTCCGGTGCAGCGCCGCATGTCGCTTCGCCCGAAATTCAGGCGTCCATTGTTGCCGCGTCTTTTCTCGCCGCCATTCCAGCAAATCTTTGTCCTGCCACTGTTGCTTGGCGCATTCCGAAAAAGCCCCCCGTACCTCTGGATGATCGGTAAAATATTGGCGGACGCGCTCTGCTTGTGCTTGACGGTTGTCCTCATCGCTCCAATACTCGTGCTGCGCTTGATACAGGCGTTGATTATTCTCTTGGCGATAATCTTCGTTCGCGTCGTAAAACGCACGCCACCTTTCCACCATGTAAGCCTTGTATGCAACATCCTCCCACTGCGCTTTTGCTTGTTCGGACATGATCTGCCGCGTCTCCGGCTGCAGCATGCGCTCGCTCATCATGGCGCGAAACTCCTCACTCTGATGGATCTTGCGACATTTCTCGATCGCTTCTGGCGTGTGCAGTGTCCGGTTGATGTGCACTCTGTGCAGCTCCATATGCTCATCGCGGGGCAGTCGCCGGATATTGGTCGGATTGTTATTATGTTTGTTAAAATCAGTGTGATGACAGTGATCCCCGTCCGCCTTTGCATAAACACCCTGCCAGCGATTATACCCGTCAGCCAACACGTGTGTGAAGAGCCAGGTCTCTGAGCGCGGATCCCATGCCATTTCATACTTGTCAATTGTAATACCTGATTCGCTGATATCCGACAGCTTGCGATATAGCGGCATGATGGAGTCGTCCGGAGTCAGTGCGGCTGCCGGTTTATAACTGCTATCACGTAACATGAAGGGGTGGTCTGGTGTGCAAATCAGAGTCTCGCCCGTATCGAGTGTTACCCGAACCACTTCAGCGTTTGCTCGGGTCATCCGGGCATTCCGAATGCGCTCCAGTCCTACCTGTCCATCGCGGCGGATGGTGTAGCAAAAGTGATCCATACCCATTGACTGCTCATTCACAATTTCCTTGAAACTCAACGAACGCCCATCCGCCAGAGCGACCTCTGTATCGCCATGAAAACAACCGCCCGCACTATCTCCTTCCACGAGGTATATCTCGCTCTTTGCCGGGTCACGCTCTGAGCAGTCCGCAAGTTTGCCAGG
>JAUWGA010000164.1 GCA_030606635.1 Methanosarcinales archaeon | reverse complement strand
ATCACGAACAGATCAGGGCAGCAGTATCCGGGCGAGATTGCGGCTGGCGGATCGGCAACGCCCGAGGGACTGCCCGGTGCAGATACGCGAGTACGGTTTTTACGCGAGTCATCACCCGCACAACGCGGGATTGGTGTACGAAAGTATTATTGCGGTAGAATCTCATAACGAAGCTTAAAAGGAGCAAAACCATGGCACCTGAAAGCGTGGAATTATCAATACCTTTCGAATCATTGGTCGACTCTGTTACAAAGCTACACCCACGGGATAAGTTCCGGATTTGGGAGTTACTGGATGAGCAGATGGCAGATGCTGAGGAAGAGATGTGGGACGAAGACCCGGCTGTGCAAGCTGAAATTCGGGAAGCTCGCGATGCATATCAGGCAGGAGACTATGTAACGATCGACGAGTACATCGCGGGGCGGCGCAGGAAAGACTGATGCACTATCAGGTCGTGATCCCAAAGCCAGTACAGAAGCAACTGGATGATCTGTCAGACGATGTTTATGACCGAATCGTCAAGCGGATTGTGATGTTGAAAGAGCATCCACGTCCACGTGGGTGCATCAAACTGAAAGGATATGAAAATGAGTACCGTATCCGGATCGGTAACTATCGAATACGGTATGAGATCTGTGATCAAGAGTCTGTCGTGATATTGCTTCACTGCAAGCATCGGAAGAGCGTGTATCGAGGCTGATTTATTTGATGCTGTTATGTGGTGATTAGTCAATCTGAACGGAGGTATTACAATGAAAAAACAAAAGCGCGTTGAACCAATTCCGGAAGAATTTGCCAGTTACGAAGGGGCAGCCGAGTTCTGGGATACCCATGATACGACAGACTACCCGGATGCTTTTCGGACTGTAGACGTGGAGACTACATTTAGAGGTCGTTACTACGAAATTGAGATTGAAGCGGATGTGGCTGAAGTGCTTCAGGCGCACGCCCGGCAGAAAGGCGTCACGGTCAGCAATCTGGCAAGCGAGCTTCTCCGCCAACAACTTGCGACCACTGCGTAATCACAGCCCTGCCACACCCTCGCAAACCATTGCCTTCTGCCGCATCCGAACCCCGAGTCACACAAGCACCCCCAGGAGCAATCAACCATGAACAAATTCACAGCAGTATTCGAGCGAGACGGTGACTGGTGGATCGGCTATGTCGAGGAACTGCCCGGCGCAAATACGCAAGGGCGGACACTCCCGGACGCACGCGAAAACCTGAAAGAAGCCGTAAAGATGGTCATTGAGGCAAACCGTGAACTGACACGGCTTGAAATAGGGTCGGATGCAATCATAGAAGAATTGCTGGTGGCGGCATGAATGAAGTGCCGAACGAAGTTAGAGTCACACAAGCACCAGCAGGAGCGACCGATCACGAACAGATCAGGGCAGCAGTATCCGGGTGAGATTGCGGCTGGTGGACATGCAACGCCCGAGGTACGCCCCGGCAAAGAATACGAAGGGCAGGGGTGTTCTGGCGGGTGGAATCGAGGGGATTCTGCCTGTCGGAGGGGGTTTTTGAGGAGGTTTTTTATAGGGTCGAGTTCCGGTTCATTACAGAAGGAGCGCTACTATGGGCGAACTGAAATGGCATATCATGCTTGCGCTGTGGCTCGCGTTCTGCGGTATGGCGAGCGCAGAGCAGTTGTACGTTAATGAGGGTGGCTGGTGGTGTGACGGCGGCGCAACGTATGCTTGTGCGGTTGCTGGAGACTATGTCTATTTGACGGATTTCACTAACGGACCTGTTATATTGCACACAGATGTATCAGTTACGCCGCAGAAAGGCGACCTCAACCATGACCGCCAGATCACTCCTGCCGACGCCATGATCACACTCCAGATCGCGGTCGGCAGCTTACCGTGTGATATCACAATGATCTCCACCGCTGACATCAGCGGCGACGGCAGCGTCACATCGCTCGACGCTCTCATGATCCTGCAGGCAGCGGCAGGCAACGCAGAACCACAACCATCGCCAGAAGAGAATGCGTATTCTCATCTATACGAGCAGATGGACAGATACGAAAATGGAAGCACATTGAGACTGATCCGGAGTTATGTGGGTACCCCAACCAATCCGGATGACTACATGGCTTGGGTATATGATAACGACCTGGCAGTATTAGCCCTGGTCGATAGAGGCACTCCAGAGGACATGGTAAGAGCGAAAGTCCTTTGCGATTCCCTGATCTGGTGCCAGAACCACGATCAGGATTTCAATGATGCACGGATAAGGGACGGTTACTGGGCAAACGACCTTACAGACCAATCAGGCAGGAATTCATCCATCAAGAGTCCGGGAACTGGCACGGGCAACATGGCATGGACGATTATAGCTCTGCTCCGTTATTATGATGCTACTGGAAATATAACCTATTTAAATGCCTCCAAACTCATGGGCGACTGGATATACGATAACTGCTATGATGCTCGTGGTGCAGGAGGTTATACGGGCGGCTACACTGATTGGGATCCCAAAAAACTCGAATGGAAGTCCACTGAGCACAATATCGATGTATATGTCGCATTCATGAAGCTCCACGAAGCCACTAACAACGCCACATGGCAAGAGAGGGCGACATACGCAAAGACGTTCGTGGAATCTATGTGGAATGAAAGCGTTGGGAATTTCTGGACCGGAACGACGAATGATGGAACAACAATAAACAGAGATGTTAGACCTCTTGATGTGAATACGTGGGGTGTAATGGCTCTGGATGATGCAAACAGATCTGCCATCAACAATTGGATCGAAACCAATTGTCAGACAACCTGCTGCGAATTTGAAGGATTTGACTTCAATTGCGACAGGGACGGGATATGGTTCGAAGGGACTGCGCAGATGTGTATCAGTTATCAGATTGGAAACGGAACCGAAAAGTCAGACAAGTATATAAACGAGCTCCGCCGGGCTCAAACCTCCGCGAATAACAGCAATGGGAAGGGAATAGTTGCGGCTTGCCATGATAATGTCTCAACCGGGTTTGGATGGAGTTATCCGAATGCACTACACACAGGTGCTACTGCATGGTACATCTTTGCCGAACGCGAACTCAATCCATACTGGGGCGTGGGTACAGGCGAACCGATCCCTTCGGATGGGAATAGTGGATAAATAGATCAGAAGGTAAAGCAATGATTAATCACTCAAGAATAAAACTAATTCTATGTATATTGTTTCTCTTAACTCCCCATATCCAACTTGTATCGGCACAAGCGGATGATGAGAAGTTTTTAGACACGATCGAACTCAAAACATTCCTATTTTTCCATGAAAACACCGATGAGCACGGCTTTACGGTAGAAAGTACTGCATGGCGCACTGGCAGTTCCGCATCCAGTGGATTCTACCTCACATCGATCCCTATAGCGATAGAAAGGGGGTGGATAAGCTACGAGGAAGGCTATCAATGCGCGAATACCACTCTTAACAGCTATTATGACAATCCGGATGACCCTGATGATTTTTACGTGGAAAGCGAGCATGGGTTTTTCCCTCACTGGTTCGATCAGGAGACTGGGAACTGGAACGGGGTGGATTGCTTCTCCTCAATAGATACTGCGATATTTATGGCGGG
>JAUWGA010000008.1 GCA_030606635.1 Methanosarcinales archaeon | reverse complement strand
GTAATTCATGCCACATTATGGCAGAATAATAGTATGTCACACATTCGGGATACTCGATCGTATTTAAACCTTCCGCATGTCCTGATCTCATCCGCACTTCCCCCGGACCATGCTTGTGAAGTCCTGGAAGTCTCATAGCGTCCTTTCACACTACCTGCCGGAGACCCTCTACCGCCAAAAACTTTACAATCCAGCGAGTAAAAGCAGATTAAGAGATGAATATTCAGACAACTAGTCGTATACAACTCATCGATATCACAGCATCCTTAAATAAGGAGATCGCAGAGGCGGGAATCGAGACTGGCATGGCGATGGCATACAGCCCGCACACCACAACAGCTATCATCATAAATGAGAACGAGCCCGGACTCAAAGAAGATATATTAAAATTACTAAATCTCATAGTTCCGCAAGGTAGGTACGCGCATGACCGGATCGACAATAATGCACGTTCGCACTTACAGGCGGTCGTTCTTGGAAACAACGCTTGTATGCCGGTTGAGAATGGGGGGCTGGCTCTCGGCACCTGGCAGAGCGTCTTTTTCGTGGAACTGGATGGTCCAAGGCATCGCAAGCTTGCGGTGCGGATCGTCGATACGGAGTAAGTGAAACTGATCGAACATGAATTATAATACCATCATCAATCTCATAGGCGCGGTACTGAGATTTCTCGGGATGGCGATGCTGGTTCCGCTCGTGGTCGCGTTCTGGTATAGTGAGAATTATAACCCTTTTTTGATCTCCGCGGTCATAACATTTGTAGTTGGAATCATTTCCGGACTGAAAACGCATGAAATCGACGATCTCCCAATAAAAGAGAGTTTCGCTATCGTAGCTATCGGATGGTTCTCGGTAGCGCTTTTCGGATCGCTGCCATACATATTAAGCGGGATCCCCCTGCTGGATTCGCTATTCGAGTCGATGTCAGGATTCACCACCACCGGTTCGACGATACTGCCTGTTATCGAGGATTACTCGAAGAGTCTGCTTTTCTGGCGTAGTTTCACCCAGTGGCTCGGCGGCATGGGGATCATCGTACTCTTCCTTGCGATCCTTCCGAAACTTGCGGTTGCGGGACGCGATCTGTTCCGCGCAGAGGTGCCGGATCCCATTGGCGATAAACTGAGACCGAGACTCAGCCAGACCGCAAAGATCCTCTGGTCTGTTTATGTCGGGTTTTCTGCTGTCGAGGTGTTTGTACTCTGGCTCAGCGGAATGACGTTTTATGACGCGATCTGCACCACCTTCAGCACGATGTCGACAGGCGGATTTTCGTCGCATTCCGAGAGTATCGCGTTCTTCCAGAGTTCCCTGATCGAATACATCGTGATATTCTTCATGTTCGTTGCGGGCGCTAACTTTGCACTGCACTACTGGATGCTGCGCGGCGGGGCAGAGCATCTCTTTCGAGATCCCGAGTTCAGACTGTATACCTACATCGTATTCGGCGCAACGCTGCTGATCGTGCTTGTGCTGTGGAATACCCATGGATTCGATTCGATCCGGCTTGGATTGTTCCAGGTGGTAGCAGTCATCACGACCACCGGTTTTACGACGGCAGACTTTGATGCATGGCCCGATGCCGCCAAGATTGTACTGTTCCTACTCATGTTCGTCGGCGGGTGTGCCGGATCGACCGGCGGCGGGATGAAGGTTGTACGGATACTGCTGCTGATCAAATACGGGTACCGCGAGTTGTTCAGGTCGCTGCATCCGAAAGCGATCCTGCCAGTCCGGCTTGGAAGGCAGATGGTGCCACAGGGCGTGATGGAGGCGATATTATCGTTCTTCATCCTCTACATATTCATATTCGTAGTCGCTTCGCTGATCTTGAGTCTCCTTGGCATGGATACTGTAAGCGCAACGAGTGCTGCTGCAACAGCGCTTGGAAACGTGGGACCCGGATTTAACATCATCGGTCCGGCCGCGCATTTCGGCGGTGTTCATCCGATCGGAAAACTGGTATTGATTCTCTGCATGTGGATCGGCAGACTCGAGATATTCACTGTGCTTGTGCTGCTGATCCCTGATTTCTGGAGAAAGTGATATAATCCAGAAGGGCAATGTCATTGTGCTGCCGAGATAGCCAAGCGGACTACGGCGCTGGTCTTGAAAACCAGTGGTGCATGTCACCGCGTGAGTTCGAATCTCACTCTCGGCGTTTTACATTTATCGCCTGTTCTGATGTAATGGGCAGCGTGAAGCAGACCGCACAACCCTCCCCTTTCACTGACTCTATCCAGATGCGACCCTCGTGCACCTCGATTATCCGTTTCACGATGGCAAGACCGGCGCCGGTACCTTTAGTGCCCCTGTCCAGTTTGTAGAATAGCTCAAATACCTTCTCGTGCGACCCCGGGTCGATTCCTATCCCATCATCGCGCACGAAGAAGGCGGTTTCATCATCCCCGGTGCGATAGCCGATATCTATCCTCGGGTGCGGCTCATCGCCCATGTAATTTATGCTGTTCTCGATTAAGTTTACCAGCACCTCAATGATCTTTATCCGGTCCACATATACCGCAGGGAAGTTCTCAGATATCGAGATTTCGACCCCGCCTGATTTTATCTGCTCTGATGTCTGTTCCAGTGCTTCTGACACGAGTTCGCCAAACGGCACGTCCTCGGACGGGTTCGCAACGCGGCCGATGCGTGAGAGTTCCAGCGTGTCGTTAAGGAGCCGTGCCATCTTTATTATTCCATTTTCTATGTATTTCAGATTTTTTTTCACTTTCTCAGTCTCGCCCTTCTCCAGGTCCATGCGGAGCACGCTGGCAAAGCCCTGGATGGTGGTGAGCGGCGATCTTAAGTCGTGGGATACTGTGTAGGTGAACCGCTCCATCTCAGAGTTCTTTGCTTCAAGTTCTTTTACGAGGTGATCCCGTTCATCCTCCGCCCGTCTCCGCTCGGTTACGTCCCGGAAAGCCAGAACAGTTCCGATGATCCCGCCTTTATCATTTTTAATCGGTGCAAAGCTATCATCGATCGGTATCTTCGCTCCGCCCTTTGCCATCAACATCGTTTGGTCAGCCAGATCGACAACGACACCATCCCTGAGTATCGTTGTTACCGGATTCTCGATCTCTTCGCCGGTCTCCCCGTTTATGATCTTAAAGACCTCTGTCAGGGGGTTTCCGGCAGCATCCTCTTGTTTCCACCCGGTCAGTCTCTCAGCAACATGATTCATGAACTTCACACAACCCGCCCCGTCAGTGGCGATCACAGCATCACCGATGCTCATAAGGGTTATTGCAAGCCATTCTTCACTCTCCTCCAACTGCTTCTCGACCCCGCTCTTGTGAAGAGCCGTTTCGATGGATGCGAGGAGTTGCCGTTCCTGAAACGGCTTGACAAGGTACGCGTACGGCTCTGTGCTCTTGGCTTTATCGATCAGCCCGACATCCGAATACGCTGTTAAGAATATAACAGGAATATCTACTTTCTCTTTTATCTCCCGAGAAGCATCTATACCATTTTTCTTCCCCCGAAGGACGATATCCATCAATATCAGATCTGGCTTCAGTTTGACCGCCTTATCTACCGCGGCATCCGCACTAACCGCACGCCCGACCACTTCATAGCCTATATTGGTAACCGCCAGTTCCAGATCTTCGGCTACGATGGCTTCGTCCTCAACGATCAGTATTCTTATCTTCTCCGTATAAACTGCCCCCATTATCCTTTAGGTCAAACTCCATCTTAAAGGTTGCTCCGCCATCGCTCGTGACCTCCAGGGTTCCTTGCAACTGGTCTTCAGCGAGGATCTTTACGAGACGGAGACCAAGCGTCTTTGACTCATTGATATCGAATCCAGGAGGCAGTCCAACGCCATCATCGCTTACCCGCAGATTGACCCGGCCACTATCTGATGCGGTGAGACTGACCTCGATCTTTCCTTCCTTCCTCTCACCAAAAGCATGTTGTAGAGCATTTCCGAGCAGTTCGTTGATGATCAGCCCGACATACACTCCGACAGATGCCGGAAACTTGCGATCAGTCACATTAACGATCCGGGCAATCCTTGTGTCGTTGACCGGATAACTCCGGAACAACTCTTCCGACAATGTGCCTACAAACTCCTTCATATTCAGTTCTGACAGGTCCCCACTTTCATATAATTGAGTGTGAATAAGAGCCATAGTATTTATTCTGCTCTGGGATTTAGAGAGCACATCGATCGCTTCTTTATTCCGGGTGGTTCGTGCTTGCATAGAAAGTAAGCTTGACGCAACCTGAAGGTTGTTCTTTACGCGATGATATATCTCATGCATAAGCACGTCTTTCTCTCGCAGGGATCGTTTGATCTGTCCTTCCGCGGCTTTGCGCTCCGTGATGTCTGTGGCGGCAGCATATATTACTTCATTCTCGTCAGCTGCTGTTGCCCTCCATTCTAACCATTTGTAAGATCCGTTCTTACAAATGTATCGGTTTTCAAACATAGCAAGCGGACTACCCTTAAGCTGCTTTTCTACTTCATTGATAGTACGTTGGCGGTCGTCCGGATGAACAAACTCGATAAACGGTCGTGCCAAGAATTCCTCGGGAGAGAAACCCAATATGCCACTCAAAGCCGGATTACAGTATGTAAAATAACCGGTATGAGCATTTACCTTAGCAATGATACCCGGCACAACTTCAATAATATGCTTTAGCTCCGCTTCCGCTTCCAAAAGACTCTGTTCCACCTGTTTGCGCTCTGTTATGTCATTATATATCGCTACTATTTCACCACTGGGCAACTTGTAAACCCAATTTTCTCGCCAGGTGCCCGAGTCAGGCTCATCCCTGTAAATAGCTTCGGGGAAATACTCCGGTTTTCCGGTTCTCCAAACTCTTTGAAATACTTTAAATAAGCCGAACTCCCTTACACCGGGGAATGCTTCAGTGACGCGCCTTCCGATGACATCCTCCTTTTTTACCTTCTCTATGTTCTCCCCTGCCCGATTAAAGTCCCTAAATATAAAGTCATCGCCATCATCCATAACTTCATATATTGCAACCCCACTTGTCATTGTCTCAAATAGTTGCCTGTATTTTAACTGACTAGCCTTTAGCTTCCCCTCCACCTGATTGCGCTCTGTGATGTCTTGAGCATAGACCGCCACCGCTGTTACCTTTCCTTTAGCGCCAAAAACCGGGTAAACATTTGTGTTGAATATTTTTTCTCCATGGCTTTCCTCAAAGCGGATTGGCTCCCCCGCATTAAAGACCACGTTTGTCTGTGCTTTTCTAAATTCAGCTATATCAGATGGAAATAAATCAAAAATACATTTACCAATTAGCTCATCTATACTTTTTTTGAACCACTTGGCATGTGTGTTGTTTACAGCAAGAACAATCCCTGCAGAGTCGATAAGTATCATTGCATCGGTAGGAGCGTTTAGAAGAGCTCGTATTCTCGCTTCACTCTCCCGTAGATTCTCCTCCGCCTGCTTGCGCTCTGTAATGTCCTGCAATACACAGTACGTTTGTTTGAAACTGCCATCGGGATTATAGCCGATATATCCTTCAAATGAAATGTCTAAATAATGTCCGTCTTTATGTCTTATCTTAAATTGGATGTCATGCATATAACCACGTCGCTTAAACTCCTGGAAGTTCTTCTCGAAATGTGGTTTCCAATCCGGATGCAGGAAATCCCCAAACCATTTACCATTGACCTCTTTCCGGCCATAGCCAAGAGTTCTTATCCACGCTGGATTCACATCATTAAAACTGCCATCCTCATTTAAGGATTGATAAGATAAAGGAGCGTTATCGTAAAGTGCTTTGTATTTTTCCTCGCTAACCCGCACAGTCTCTTCAGCCTTCTTGCGCTCTGTGATGTCGCGAGCGATCGCCAAAGAGAGTAGTTCGCCATCAGTCTCGAAGAATTTCCCAGTGATCTCTACAGGCAGGAGCGTTCCATCTTTCCTATGCTGGTTCACCTCGAAGATCGCTTCTTCCGCCAACGCATTCCGAACTTTCAGAAACGCCTCGTATCCAGTGGGATCGGCGTCGATCTCCCTGTTGCTCAGTCTTAATAATTCTTCTCTGCTGTAGCCGAGCGATTCGCAAGCCGCCTGATTGACGTCCACGAATTTCCCGGACTCATCAGACAAGAATATGGCGTCTTTAGCCGTCTCGAAGAGCGCCCGGTATTTTTCCTCCGACTTTCGCAGTGCATCTTCTGCCTGCTTGCACTCTGTGATGTCGCGGGAGATTGCGCCTGTCATGAATCCCTTACCAGTCTTTATCGGGAATACTGCTACCTGTAGGACCCGGCATACTCCATCAGGGCGCCGAACCACTCTCTCCTCCAACCGGTCCAACCACTCCGCTTGCCCGGTCTCGAGGATTTTAAGCACACCGGCTTTGATCCGATCGCATAATGCCGGATCATCATGTTCGTTAGCAGCCACCTGGAACATAACATCCCCCAGGGGTCTGCCCAGCACCTCTGCCCGCGAAAGCCCGGTAATCCGCTCCTGCCCACGGTTCCACTCGATTAGGGTGCCCTCTTCGTCTACCAGCACAATACCATCGACTGATTGTTCGACGATGTTGCGGAGTTTTTCTTCGCTCTTCCGGAGCGCATCCTCAGCGGCTTTTCGCTCAGCGATCTCTCGCCGCAGTTCCTCGTTTGTCTTTGTCAGTTCTGCGGTGCGTTCCTGCACGCGCATTTCCAGGTCATCGTGCGCATTCTGCAGCGCATCCTTTGTCTGGTGCAGTTCAAATGCCTGCGCACCAAGTTCCGCAATAACCTCCACTGTCTGGAAAAACGACCGTAAACAATTCATGACCACCTTGTCTTTGACCGTACGCATATTCTCCGCCTCTTCGACAAGCGATTCCGGGTCCAGGTCGATCTCCACAGCGATCTGTTTGAGTTCTTCTAATTGTTCGGGCGAGAACTTCTCAGGTCTGAATTGACCTGCATACATGGTTGCTTTGCGCTCACCATCGACGATGATCGGCGCAACGAAATGAGCACCATGCGCGAAGCAGTACATAATTTCGGGCTCACTTAACTTGAGTGCCTTTCTGCTCATCTCTGTGAATGATTGGAAACAGCGCCGTCTCCCTTCTTTTGTTGATCGTATCAGACTGCAAAATTTGGTTGGATTGCTAAAACGCGTTAAAGCATCGCCGTCTGGCAAAAAAATTACGGAAGATACCCCAACCGTCTCTGCAAAGCGGTCCTGGATGGCTTGAACTATATCATCGTCAACAAGTTCCCGTAATGATATGGATTCATCCATCTTACAATGCACCTCTAACCAAACTTCACGAACTTCATATAACCCTTTCTGTACGTGGTGATGCGGCATGACCTGTACATAAGTTGATTGTAGAATACTACTTCACACATCTCTTAGTAATAAACCATCAGTCATCAATGATGTCAAACTGCATCTTAAAGGTTGCTCCGCCATCGCTTGTGACCTCCAGGGTCCCTTGCAACTGGTCTTCAGCGAGGATCTTTACGAGACGCAGACCAAGCGTCTTTGACTTATCGATATCGAATCCAGGCGGCAGTCCAACGCCGTCATCGCTTACAGTCAGATTGATCCTGCCTCCTTCTGATGCGGCGAGACTGACCTTGATCTTCCCTTCGCCCCGCCCACTGAAAGCATGTTTTAAGGCGTTTGAGAGCAGTTCATTGATGATCAATCCGACAGGCACCGCAACCGATATCGGGAATGGGTAATCATCCACCCTGACAACACGAGTAATTCTCATATCCCCGACCTGATAACTCTGGAGTTGCCCGAGCAACCGGTCCACAAACTCCTTCATATTTATCTCTGCAAGGTCGCTACCCTCATACAATTGGGAATGGATAAGAGACATGGTCATTATCCGGTCCCTCGATTCGGAGAGGGCATCCTGTATGTCTTCATCTTTTGCCGCCCGTGCCTGCATATTAAGGAGGCTCGAGACGACCTGGAGATTATTCTTTACCCTGTGGTGTATCTCCCGGAGCATCACCTCTTTTTCCTTCAAGGCTGCTTTTATCCGGTTTTCTGCCTTATTGCGTGCTTCCCCCATCTCTATGTTATGGAGACCAAGCGCTATATCCCCAGCCACGTCCGCAAGGATTCCCCTTTCCTCCTCATCCATAGCGACATCCGGTGCAAGCAATACGGCAAGCATTCCGAAGAACCTGCCCGCGTGTTCGACACTGATGATCGCAGATTCTTTGCCGCTACATACACTTTCGAAGAAGCAATCTCCACACTCTTTGGATTCGTCCATGACTACAAAACGGTCTTTTCGAGCGAGTGTGTCCCTGATGCAGGGCGGATAATCGCCGCTCATCACATATTCGCAGAAACGGGATACATCTTCTTGAAAACCTGAACCCTTGATCATGTCAAAGGTTTCACTATCTCTCAATAATCCGAGCCATGCAGCATCGTAGCCCCGCGCCTCTACCAGGGCATCGCATGTTTTCTGGAGTAGGGTGTCTCTATCCTTCTCGCGTATGATCAACTGGTTGACATTTCTGATGGCTGCAAGAACGCTGTTTAAGTGTTCTATGCGCTCCTCATCGGCTTTGCGGTCAGTGATGTCCCTGGTGGAGCCCTGCAAACATATCGGTCTCCTGTTTTCATCAAAGAGCATTTTCGCGTTCACTTCGCAGGGAATCCCCTCGCCATTTTTAGTGAAAAAAGTGCTTTCGAACACCACCCCTGTATCTTTCTCCGGATTTTCTAGCACATCGGTCATCAGTAGCCCCATATTACGCATGTCTTCAGGCGAGCAATGTTCCGGTAATCTGCTTCCCACCCACTCTTCCGGAGTAATTCCAAATATGTCAAAAATTGCCGGGTTGGCATAGGTGAACTCGAGGTTCAAATCCATCTTCCAGATAACATCAAGCGTATTCTCAGCCAACAGCCGATACCGCTCCTCGCCCTCCCGCAGCACCTCATTCGCCTGTTTGCGCTCGGCAATCATCTGATTAAACGACTCTGTGAGTGTTCCGAGTTCATCACGGCTCGTAACAGCTACCCGGAAGTCGAGATCTCCGCCGCCTACTCTCTTTGTTCCTTCTACCAGTGCTTCTATGGGCTTGAGCATTCTCCGCATCAGAAAAGAGTTCAAAAGAATGCCAGACACCAAAACCAGTACGGCTATGATGAGAATTGCGTAGACCGCCCTCGCGATGGCCAAGTCCTTGTCCTGCATCTCTTCTTCGAGTACCTGCCCTATCACAAAGTTTACAGAAGCCACTACAAGCAAAGCCATAACGACCGTCAGGATTATGATCAAGAGGTTGACTTCGTGCTTGATCTTCATTCCACCACCCCCTGCTCTACCATGCCATACCTCGTTGCAGGCGCTCTCAGTTCTGCATAATCCGAATCATCCGTCTCCACAAAACCACATGGCATCTCTGTCTTATCCCAGTCGGTTAGATTTCCCGCATTCAGACCTCTGGCAAGACCGATTGCACCACCCACATCATGCGCTTTGATATGGCTGAGTGCGCCGGGTGCTGCAAACTGGGTGATGCCGCAACCGAGATCATCCTGTGTGGTCTCGTACTCTAATGTTTCTTTGGGACTCGACCACAGGTCAAATCCGAAATAGACAACGTCTGTATCGTTCTCTGAAACTTGGACGACCCATTCCTCTGTTCTGCCGAGGTCGATTTTTACCCCCTCTTGCTTATCGATGCAGCCTGATGATATGGCTAAAGCGATTACCAGCAGGAAGATAAGTAGACCGCTCATATTTGGTTTCTTGTCTGAGCCGTCCACTGCTGTTGTTTCCATAGTATCTCCCCAATATGTTTTGTCTCTTCGAGGTTTTGATGTCAGCTGTCAGTGGGACTATAAAAACACTTCAAGTCTCAAATCCGCTTCCTTCAGGTCAACCCGGCAGACCCACCATCTTCTATGTCAAACTCTATATTAAAGGTTGCTCCGCCATCGCTTGTGACCTCCAGGGTCCCTTGCAACTGGTCTTCAGCGAGGATCTTTACGAGACGCAGACCAAGCGTCTTTGACTTATCGATATCGAATCCAGGCGGCAGTCCAACGCCGTCATCGCTCACCGCCAGATTAATCTTGCCTCCTTCTGATGCGGCGAGACTGACCTCGATCTTGCCTTCGACCCTTCCCTCGAAAGCATGTTTTAAGGCGTTTGAGAGCAGTTCATTGATGATCAATCCGACTGGCACCGCAGTTGATATCGGGAGCGGGTAATCATCCACCCGGATAACACGGGCAATTCTCGTATCCCCGACCTGATAACTCTGGAGCAACTGCCCGAGCAACCGGTCCACAAACTCCTTCATATTTATCTCTGCAAGGTCGCTACCCTCATACAATTGGGAATGGATAAGGGACATGGTCATTATCCGTTCCCCTGCTTCAGATAGTACCTCAATCGTGTCTTTATCTTTGGCATTGCGCGCCTGCATATTGAGGAGGCTCGAAACAACCTGGAGATTATTCTTTACCCTGTGGTGTATCTCCCGAAGCATCACCTCTTTCTCCTTCAGGGCTGCTTTTATCCGGTCTTCCGCCTTCTTGCGCTCGGTGATGTCAAGCGTCATCCCGACCATGCCTATGACAGCACCATCGGAACCGAAGAAAGGGGTTTTGCTTGCGGAAGTCCACACAACCCCGCCGTCTGCTTCGATGACGAGTTCCTCGATATCGTACTGTGGTTCGCCGGATTCCATCACTTCATAGTCGTGCGCTCTGTGAGCATCCGCCTGCGCCTTTTGGAAGAAATCATAATCTGTTTTGCCTGCTATTTCATCCACAGAAGTTCCGGTCTTATCGGCAAACGCCTTGTTTGCTGCAATATAATTGCCATTCCTGTCCTTGAAGTAGACGAATGCCGGAATGGTCGAGAGCAGGGCTTTCTGTTCCTCAAGTAGCTCATCCAATTCCGCAGTTCTCTCTGCCACTTTCTTCTCAAGACCTTTACTGTACTCTGCAAGTTCCCTTCCGGATTTTTTCAGGTCGGACGTCATCGCATCAAACGCCCTCGAAAGTTCCCCGACCTCGTCCTCTGTTCCGGTACCGACTTTATAATCCAGGTTCCCTTTCATTATCTCGTCCGTGCCACGATGCAATTTCACAATCGGGTCTGCTATCGTTCTTGATACCCGGATGCAGATCAATATGCCAAGGAGTAAAAGACCTATAAAGACCGAAAACATCGTAGTAGTCAGCTTGGCGACCGATGCGAACGCCTCCGCTTCATCGATCTCTGCAACCAAGCACCAGTCCATCGCAGGTATGGGTGCGTAAGCCCGGAGCACGTTCACACCGCGATAATTCGTGTATAATGCTGCTGCTGATGTGCAGCCAAAATGCGCAGGATCAACATCTTGTTTCGGAGGCGTGTCATCAATAAATCTCGACGGGGTTATCATGTAGCCATCCCTGTTCAGGATGTATATCCCCCCGGTCTCTCCAAGGCCCGTTTTGTCTGTTGCTATTTTAAATATTTTTTCTGCGTCAAAGTTTACAAAGATAACCCCTGAGAATTCACCATTAACCAGGATCGGTGTTGCTACACGTATGATATCATCGCCAGTGAATACTGAGGTACTGGGGTTTATAGCGAAAATTTTTCCGTTCTCTATCCGGAAGAGTTCACTCGTATTTTCATCACTTCCGGTATCCCTATGGTTGGAAACAACCACGGCACCATTTTTATCCATAACCTCAATCCCCGAAATAGCGTCATGCGCTTGTATCGCACCATCTATTCGTAGGTTGGCAATCCCTACACTCCGGGTGTGATTTTTGCTTTCATCTACTACGTCCCTGAAAGCACGCTCTACTGACAGTAGCGCAGTTTCCTGGTCATACTCACCCAAAACCGTCCCGATATGGTTCGCTCTTGATTGTGCGGTCGTCTCTAAATTATTGCCGACCTGTTCTTCGATGATGCTTGTCGAGACGGTTCTGCCAATCAGGATGGCGGTCATGCCTGTAATCAAAACAAGCGAAACCATGACGGCAAGGAATTTTGTTCGGATATTCATTTACTTTCCCACCCATCAATTCTTTCCCAATTCCTAAAGAGGTTTGGACCAGTTTTTAATAGGGCATTAGTATCTATTCACTGGTAATTTGCAACAAGTCCTAATAAAAATATCGCTTATTCAACCGTACGTATGGAAATCGGACAACTCCCTCCTTGAACACAAAAAGCACTTCCGGTCTCAAATCTGCTTCCGCCCGGTCAACCGGCAGACCCACCACCGCCCATGTCAAACTCCATCTTAAAGGTTGCTCCGCCATCGCTCGTGACCTCCAGGGTTCCTTGCAACTGGTCTTCAGCGAGGATCTTTACGAGACGGAGACCAAGCGTCTTTGACTCATTGATATCGAATCCAGGCGGCGGTCCAACGCCGTCATCACTCACCGCCAGATTGATCCTACCTCCTTCTGATGTGGCGAGACTGACCTCGATCTTCCCTTCGCCCCGCCCACTGAAAGCATGTTTTAAGGTGTTTGAGAGCAGTTCATTGATGATCAATCCGACAGGCACCGCAACCGATATCGGGAATGGGTAATCATCCACCCTGACAACACGAGCAATTCTCATATCCCCGAATACTCATCCCTTGCGTGAATGCGCTGGAATATCACAAAGATGCTCGAATAATTCAGGGGCGATTCCGATGCCGATATCAGCCACCGAGAATTCCCATTCACCCGCCTTTCGCTCTGTTGCAATGTGGATACGCGGCGGCTCCTTGCCATGAAACTTGATCGCGTTTCCGATCAGGTTCTGAAACACATGAGCCAGTTGCGAGCCGTCCACCATCACGGTCGGGAGGGCGTCGTGGGTGATTGCTGCATCACTATCGTCAATAGGTACTTTCAGGTACGAGATTGTATGCTCAAGGAGAGTTTCGCAATCAGGAGACGGATCAACAGATCTGAGCAGTTACAAAGAATCCAAAAAGAAAAAAAGATTCCCGAAGTATTTCGGGCAATCTATACTTTACTTATGCCGAATGATTGTATCAGAATATCCGGGTTGGCAGTGCCGCTCGCAATCGTCTTCTTGCTCTTAAGATCGTTTACTGTGATCTCAGCAGGCGCAAACATCGCACCATCGACCTTGAAGAAATCGAAGCCAGCCGCCTTGAACGTGTCGAAGAATGGTTTTCCGTAGTCTCTGGACGTCTCCGACGGCACCTTCTTCACGTAGTCGGTAAGTTCGTCGAAATCCGGATAATCGACGGTGTAGTACGTCTTGCCGCAGTATATGATGCAGTCGTTGGTCGTTCCCATGCATTTGGTGTCGTCTCCAACGATCGGCGAGATCGGGATGATGCCGAATCCATTTTTGATCGTTGTGATGTCGAATCCAAGATCATGCATCTTGTGTATCCCTGTTTCAACGATTCTCGCAGAGATCTGAACAGATCCTGCAATCGATGAGGTTGGCGCAACCGCGATGTAGAGTTCCTTTGGATCGACGCCGCATTTCTCGGCGATCATGTCGGTAACTTCTTCATTCGGAAGTTCGCTCGCTTCGAGTACGAGGATCGCCTTGTCCGAAGAATCCTTGTATCCGATCTCCTCGTATAGTTCCTTCGGATCCAGCGAAAGCGCACGCGCAGGTCCGGAGCCCATTGCAAAGTACTTTCCAGCGATAATTCTCCAGCCCGCGTACTGGGATGCCATACATGCGATGACCGGATTATCGATTGCAACCTGAATGCCGGGGACTGTATAGTCGCCCAGTTGGTATGGTATGTACTTGAGGTCTGCGAGATCTGCAAGGCATAACCTTGAGAGATACATGCCAGCACCGTATCCGCCCGCTGCATTCACACCAGCGTCGACGATGGTTGCTCCGTTCTTTAACTCTGATACACCGATATCGAGTTCCTCTGCACAATCGAGCATTTCCTTGAATGCCCGGTATCCGTATTTATTTACACTGACCATTTGGGAATCACCCAACATCACACAAGTCCTGCACCATTATAAGATTATCGGGTAAGCGCAGGGGGTACTGATCCCCTTCCAAAACACGTCACAGCACCACAAGCAACATCCGTCCCATCTCCCCGATTGCGTTATTGGTCTTTCAATCTCCGGGGTTTGGGGCTATCTGCATCTTCTGGCAGTCACCAAAGATGATTTTATTTTTATCCGTCTCATCTCCGCACAAGCAGTTTGTTCAGGTCCCCGCTCGTGACCATCCCGATGACCTTCCGGTTCGAATCGATCACAGGAAGCGCTGAAATCTTGTGACGTTCCATCTTCCGCACCGCAATCTCGACAAACTCGTCAGGGATGCTTGTGACCACGCGTTCGGTCATTGCGCTCCTGACGGTGCCAGCGTCCCCGCGTGCCACTGCTTTTGAGATATCCCACGAGGTGACGATTCCGGCGAGGGCGCCGTCTTCTGATAACACTGGCAGGTGATTGAATTTACCCTCGATGATCAGTTCAGCCGCCTCTTTAATCTCTGCGTGTATGCTGACGGTGTGCACACGCTCAGACATCGCATCCCGCACCAGCAGTTGCCCCTGGACCTCTCGCATCGGCTTTACTGTGCCGTGTCTTTGCAGCCGCTCTGCTGGACCGCTCACGAAGAACTCGCCACGCCTTATCCACTGCTTGAGTTCATCTGCGATCGTCCGTGCGATGTGAAAACTCGAAAGCGGCGAAGTTCGAACCTCTTTTCCATTAAGGTCGATGATTCCGGACTTTAAATCCTCATACGTGACCTCTTGCATAGCGGGATGTCCGGATACCCCGTAGTCCAGGACATTCGTTCTGATCTCTGCATCGCTAATCCCTGTTGCGGCGGCGATCTCCTCGTTTAGGATCGGTATCGGGATGCCGATCCCGACATACATGCTGATCCCGTATCCGCGAAATATAGCGCCGCGCACGTATCTTGTATCCATCTCCTTGAGATTTCCCGAGACCATCAGCGTTCCGAAATTGTTATCGGGATCGTGCTGGGTTCCGCTGCCGATCACATGCCCCTTCGCACCTCCCAGAAATATCCTTGTGCCGATGCCGATCGTCCTGAACTCGGGATCATTGAAGATCGGCGAGAGCACGCCGGAACCAGAGTATGTGATATTGCCAAATCCCGGAAGGAGCGTTCCCATGTATGTGTACAGGGTGCGTTTTGTCGAGTTTGTTGCGGCAGCGTACCGCTGATACGCGTTTCTCGGGTTTAGCATCACCGCCTGATTCAGATCATCGATCGTGATGCTGGTATCCAGTATCTTGCGCGGATAGCAGTCAGTTCCGGATGATTCGGCATGTACATCGATCTCCCGCCCCGCGATCAGATCCTCGATCACATGCCCGCCGCCATAAGATTCGTCCGAATCGGATGGCTGTGTTGCGCCCAGGTATGCATCGACTGCGGCTATGCCCGAATACGCCTCGACGCCATTTAGATGCACGCGCTGCATCCGGATCGGCGGATCAGAGTGCCCGAAATTTAAGAACACGCCTGATGAGCACATCGCCCCGAATGTACCCGTCGTGACCACATCGACTTCCTGCGCCGCTTTTCCTGCGCCGTGCTCACGTATGTACTCGGTCATCTCCTCTGCCGTGAGGACGCAGGCGCTGCCATCCCGGATCCGTTCATTGATCTCTACTATCGTTTTCGCTGTCATGGATGATTAATATGATACTCGAGTTCATCGTACTTATAGACATTCGCAGATGACCTCGCATTCGCGGGAAGGTTCTTGGTGGTGCTGATGCGTTCGCGATTTTGACAAGAGGTCAGTCGCTCGCACCTGCTGGCAGTAGGTTTAATTTAGCCGCCGCATCGATCCATTCTGCGAGTTGCATCAGGTCATCATCGCTATTTGACGGCTTCTTTGTGCCAGGGTAGTGTACCTCGGGAGTGTCGATGGAAAGCATCCTGATCGGCACGGATATGTATGGCGTGTCACCATCGGTTGCCCTCAGATACTTCTTTTTTCCAAGCGAGTCGAGTTCGAATCCTCTTGGGTCCCAAAAAATCTTGACTTCCGACATGATATGGTTATTACGTCCGCGTCCTTATTTATTCTTTCTTAGGTGTAATCCTGCAATGCCGCGGCTGGCGCAATCGTGATATGTTGGGGCGATGGTGCTGCTGTGCTGATCATGCTGGCGGTGCTCGCCCGCGCCGCCGGGTTCTTTTTTTTTGAGGGGTTTGTGGAGAGTACCATCAATCTATGTGTAACCCGAGTTCTTCGAGTTTCCAGCCGGTAGGCACACCATCCATGCCCCATCCGCGAAAGCGGTAGTACTCATCCAGCGCATCTTCGAATTCGCCGCGGTTGATGCCGCCGTCTCCAAAGAAACGATCGGGAAGCGTATCGTCTGCACGTGTGAACCCTGCACGCAGGTTAAATATCCGCTCGAGGTTCCATATCCGCTCGCCCACCCGCAGCAGATCCTCTGATCCGTACCGGATTCCTGTGACCGCACTCAAGATACTTGAGTACTCTTCTGCCGAGAGTGCGAAGGATGAGAAACGGCAGACCGCAAGCGAATCCATCGCAGCCGCGAGATTCTGGAAGATGCTCAGCAGTCCCGCCTTTCCTGCAAAAGTGTGCCGGTCGATCAGTTTCGGCTTGCCGATGATCTCTGGCGCAATCATGTACGCCCGCATGTGACACGCACCGCGATTCGAGGTTGCGTACGCAAGCGACTGCCCGAGTGCGCCGCGGGGGTCGTATCCCGGAATCTCCATCCCTTTCGAGGTCATGCTTGCATCGCCTGCGCCTGCCGTGTCCGCATACTCTCTCGATCCCGTACTCAATTCGTCCCCGACTCCTTCCCGCTCCCCGATCATGGACGCCAGTTCGGATAATCCGTGCGTCTTTCCGTGCAGTTCCTGATGACAGGCGATGGTTGAGCCACACGAGATCGTATCCATCCCGTAATCGTTGCACACCCGGTTTGCATCCATGATTTTATCGAAATCGCTGTTATCACAATCAGGACCGAACATAGCGATCGTTTCGTACTCAGGAATCTCGATATTTTCCTTTGTCCTGTGTTTGCATGCAACAGAGCACTTGTAGCAGGAACGTCGCTTCAGTTCGTAATTTTCCTCGATGTAATCGCCGGATATCGACTCGACATCGAACCGGAGGTCCCTAAAATTTCTGGTCGGCATCAATCCGAGATAATTGATCAGGTTCACAAGCGACGGAGTCCCGTACGTTGAAAGGCTTTTTAGTGGCGGACTTGCACGCAGTAGCTGTAGGATCTCTCTGTTCGCATCTTCAAATCCCGTTTTGTCTGCAATGCTCGGTTTGGTGCTTCCGTGTACCACGATCGCCTTTAATCTCTTGTGCCCCATCACAGCACCGATGCCGCCGCGTCCACATGCATGGACGTAATCGTTCATGATGTTTGCGAAACGGACACACTTCTCACCTGCCCGCCCGATACATGCCACTTTACCGCGCTCTTCCAACCTCTTCGTAGTCTCGCGTACGTTTAATCCCCAGAGATCGGATGCATCCTCGATGCGCACGTCATGATCATCGATGCTGAGATAGACCGGAGTCTCCGACTGTCCGTTTATGACTACCGCATCGAATCCGGCGCGTTTTAATTCGTTCCCGAACCAGCCGCCACCGCTCGAATCGACAATCGTTCCGGTGAGTGGCGATTTCGTGACGAACGAATGCCGCCCCGACATCGGTGCGATGCCTGTGAGCGGACCCACTGCGAGTATGAGCGGGGCACCGAACGCGCCTGCTTTCGGGTCTGTCGTCTTGCATAGGATGGATGCGCCAAGCCCTCTTCCACCGAGAAAGTCTCTTGCAACTTCGGCTGGGAGTTTCTCCTGCCTGACCGTCCCGCAATCAAGATCGATCGTTGCAATGTTTCCGGTCCAGCCGTGCATCTTCATAATCAGAGACCACCTCACCTATTCTACCTCTACCTCTACTTCTGCCGTGCGCTTTTTGCCGCGATAAATTCCCGCACCAGCCGTGCGCCGAGAATCGCGCTCTCTCCGTGGTCGTACCCGGGACTGATCTCGACGATGTCAAACCCGCATACCTGCGGCGCAGCCATCCGTATCGCAGCACGCAGATCCCGCGGATCGAGCCCGAACGGCTCAGGATTGCCGACACCGGGCGCGTATCCGGGATCGATCACGTCGGAATCGATGGAGAGATAGATCCTGCGGGCGCCGCGATCAGATAACGCATCGATCGCCTGTCGCATCACCGACTCCATGCCGGCATCAGAGACCTCGTCTGCGGAATGCCACATAATCCCGTTCTCCTCTGCATACCGATACTCCTCTGCCGATCCGCTTCTTACACCGATGAGGGCGCACCGATCGGTCAGATCGTCGATGATATTTCTTGAAACGCAGGCATGGGACTGTTTTGCCCCGAGATACTCATCACGCAGATCGAGATGCGCATCAAGGATAATGATCCCGATATCATCATACTGCTCGACAAAAGCCCTTGCACAGCCATAGGTCAGCGTATGCTCGCCGCCGAGTACGATCGGAACTTTGGAGTCCCTGATAGCCCCCCTGACAGTGTCCCCGGTCATACACAGCATATCATCGACACAGCGATCAAGGTCGAGATAACTGAGATCGAGATTGCCGAGATCGTGCACGGGAACAGAAGTAAGATCGATGCCGTAAAAATCGTTGTACGTCTCAAAGTTGTAGCTCGCCTTCCGCATGGCATCGGGCGCCTCGGCACTTCCGCGTCGAAACGAGGAGGTGGCATCGAAGGGCACGCCGAATATCACGAAGCGAGCGTCTTCATAAGTAGAGACTGCATCCGCAAAGACGCAGCGTTCGAACATCAGCGCATATCGAGCCGTATCTTGCCAAGCGCTGTGATGTACTGGATCTCGCCCCCTTCTACCACGCGATCCTTGTACTCAGCGGGAATCGGGAGTTCGAATGTGGTGTAATCTGTCATGTCCATCAACTGTACGACATCGCCTGCGACCGAGAGAACCTGAGCATTCTTCCGCTCGACGATCGGCACGAATATCTTGGTTCCTACAGGGTGCACGATCGACCGCTTCTGTCCATCGAAAAGCCCGATGGTATCGACCCGTGCTTTGGCAGATCCGTGTTTTCCAGGCTTTGATTTCGAGATAGCTTTGATCGCGCACACTTCATCATCGATGATCACATATCTGCCCTCTTTGAGATTCCTGACTTCGGTCTGTTCTTTCATGGGTATGAATCCGCGGCAGAAGTACTTAAAATTATGCGATACGAACCGCAGTCAATCACTGTAGAGCCCGCTCTCGGCAAGCAACCTGCTCGCTTGCTCACACTCACCCTCTGTGAGCGATCTGGCGATCTTGGGATACCGGTACGCCAGATACGCGGGACTGTACTGGAACATCAGGTTAAACCTGACATCGGGTATGTGATCGCGCACCCAATCAATAATCGGTGCGGTGCAGCATTCGATGTGTCCTGGAAGCACCAGCTGCCGCAGCAGGATCTCTGAGTATCCATAAGCGCAGAGGAAGTTTCTCGTGACGGTATCCCAGTAATGAGGGGCATTTGAGTATCTCTTTGCGCATTCGTCGTTTCCGTACTTGAAATCTCCAAGATAGACATCGACAACGCCGCAGAGGAGTTTTGCAGCCTCTTCCGAGTGATACATATTCGAGTTCCACACGATCGGGGTATTCACTCTCATCTCGGCGAGAATGCGCAGTATGGTGTGAAGATGCGGTGTCGGAGTCACGAAGTTCAGGTTCCTTGCGCCAAGACCGCGCCTTATTGCAGCGATCCTTGCAACATCTTCTGGAAGAATCGGGATTCCGAGATCAGGATGGGTCGAGATCTCCCAGTTCTGGCAGTACACGCACGAGAAGACGCA
>JAUWGA010000179.1 GCA_030606635.1 Methanosarcinales archaeon | reverse complement strand
TGAGCCTTTCCGGATAGATGCATTGAGGTTGCTGTGAACTTAGTTAAAATGGATGAAATTTACAGAAATGTGCCACTGGAAGAAATTCCCTGGAATATTGAGACTGCGCCGGACGCTTTGGTTGAGTTGGTCGAAAGCGGAAGGGTGAAGCCCTGCAAAACCATTGATTTGGGCTGTGGTACTGGCAATTATGCCATTTATCTTGCCAGTATGGGGTTTGACGTTACTGGAATCGATATGTCCCAAACGGCTATCGAGATTGCCAGAAAAAATGCAGAGAAGAAGGGCGTCAAGTGCAATTTTTATACCGCTGATCTTCTTGGAGATCTGCATGAAATTGAGGAAACTTTTGACTTTGCTTATGATTGGGAGTTGTTGCATCACATATTCCCGGAGAACAGAGAGAAGTATGTTGAAAATGTTTATCGAATATTAAGTCCAATGGGAAAGTATCTCTCTGTCTGTTTCAGTGAGAAGAATCCCCAGTTTGGCGGTTTGGGGAAATACAGAGAAACTCCACTCGGTACCGTCTTGTATTTTTCTTCAGAAGAAGAATTGAGATGCCTTTTTGAGCCATATTTTGATATAAAAGAATTGAAAACGATAAAAATAATTGGTAAATTTGCACCCCATATTGTAAACTTTGTTTTTATGGAACGGAGATGAGAGGAGACTACTTCGAAAAATTCTGTTTTCGTTCTGCAGAATCGATGGGCAACCCTCTTTAGACCGCGACACAAAAGTTAATGAAGAACAGCGTGTTTAAACACATAACAAATGAACCGGTGACGATCCCATGATCGAACTAAGAAGCGAACCATACACACTTCTCTCGCGTCCTGACATCCCTGAGACCGAGAAGCGATTTCGAACGCACCTCAACGCAGGTTGGTGCAGCGGCGTCATGTTCGGTGTGCTGGTGCACCACAAGTTTGCGCAGCCGATCGAGTATGATGCCATGCTCTGGAATCATGAATCGATACTCTTTGTCGAGTATAAGGACTCAGTCGGTGCTTACAGGAGGATGAGTGCGAAACGCGCACAGCAGGTATCCGCAGCCTCTAGGAACATCGCAAGGAGATTCGGATTCGATAGATGCGCATATATCATGGTTGTAAACGGAATTCCCGAAGAGACGAAGAAAGGTGAAGTCGTTACAATTCCGCTTGCGGATCTGCCGGAGTACAAGCCTGAGTTCCAATCAACGAGACCGGAACTCGATTATGTTACGAAACTGATAGCAAAGTATGAGCGTGAGGAGAATCCTGCCGAAGTGACTCGGGAGAGGACGGTTCGTGAGTTGCGTGTGCTCGAAGGCATGATTACGCAACTGAAATAATCATAATCCATTGACCGAGTACTTCGAATACATCATCGCCTCGATCTGATTCGTGCGCATCGTCCGTGTCAGCAGGCGGTAATCGCCACCGTTCAGCGGAACTTTCCTCACAGGCGGTATCACAGCGCCGCCCCCTTTCAGGAATACCGCACCCCCGCGCATCTTGCCGCCGACAAAACCTTTCGACTTCCCTTTTATGATCAAAACGCCAGCACGCATGTCGGCAGCTGCAAACTCGCCTGCATTTCCCTCGATTACCACTGTTCCGCCAGAAAGCAGCGTGCCTGCATTCATCCCGGCATCTCCGCATACACGGAGTTCCCCGGCACTCATCAACATGCCCACGCTGAGATCCGCGTCACCGTTCACGACAACCGTGCGGTCAGCGCTGCATCGTGCCGCGATGGTGTCCCTCCGGATTCCGTCGGCAAGTGTCAGTCTTGTTCCGTCAAACGTATTCGGTGGAAGCAATCCATCCGCCGAGCCATTGTGCAGAAGATCAGTTATCGACCGGTACTTCTTAAAACCTGCAAGATCGGACTGCACCTCGATTATGTTGCCGAGCGGTTCTGCCACCTTCCCACCCACATAGATGCTCCCTGATACCATGCCCATCCCCATCCTGGTGCCTACGTCCCCGTCCACGATAACAATCCCTGAGTCGATGATCCCGCCGGTGCCGCCGAAGTAGCGCATGTCCGCACCGGCATTCGAGCATAGCCGTTTACCGACGTCGCCTTTGATCGTGACGTTCTCTTTCTTCCGAAGCGCGGTTACAAGATCCCGGTACGTGTAATCAGTATCTTTCTGATCCGGGATGACCCCGTCCGGATCCAGTTCCTTCCCCTGATGCTGCCAGTAGAAATTGTATGTGAAATCACAGACGCATTTTTGTGGCGATGTGAACTCGATCTCGATGCTCAATTCAGATCAGACTCCTTGCAGACTCCTTGAGTACATATTGGAAGAGACTCCGCCGACCAGCCCTGCGATTGCGTCATCCAGAAACGGTCCAAGTTTCCCAAGGATTCCGGGTTTATTCTGGTCGAATCTGGTGAACTCAAACATGCCTTTGTAGCCTCCGATGTATTTTGCAATCGCGATACCAAGCACCTCGTCTGCAATTAAATAGACCGGATCACGCTTAAATTCTTGCGCAGTTATTCCGGGCAGTCTCCCGTTTTCGCCCTCTTCTTCCAGAAGGGTTGCCGCATGCACGAGTATGCACAGGTTCGGATCGGATAATGCAAAATCCAGTTCACGCTTGAACGCACCTCTTGCGAGTTCCTCTGTCTCTATCCCCGGATGCGGGACGTACAGTTCCATCGCCGCATCTGTGATCGCATCTTCGGTGATGCCGTATTTATTGAGCGTCTCGAAGAGGTCCCGTTTATCTGGCATATAAATAGCAGAATTGGAATCCGGTCAATAATAAATGATTGGTCGA
>JAUWGA010000156.1 GCA_030606635.1 Methanosarcinales archaeon | reverse complement strand
ACTCGAGCATGTTTAAGTTGTTATTGGATGCGCACCCGTCAGTCCCTATCGAGATGCTGACTCCTGCGGCGCGTAATGCAGGGTATCTTAGCTTCTGCCCGACAGCGAGTTTCATGTTTGAAGTTGGGGTGTGAGCTATCTTAACATTATGTTTCGCAAGCAGCGATATCTCGTTGTCATCGAGCCAGACGCAGTGCGCGGAAACGACATTCGGACCGAGAAATCCGATCCGGTCGAGGTACTCGACAGGGCGCATGCCATTCCGTTCGATGCAGTCCTTGACCTCCTGTTCGGTCTCCGAAACGTGGATATGGACCAGCAGATCCGCTTCTCTTGCAAACTCTGCGATCCACAGAAGACTCTCCTCTGCGACGGTGTAGATGGCATGTGGGCCGAGCGCGGGGATCACCCGATCCGAGTACTCCTTCGTTAGTTTCGTGACCAGTCTTTTATTCGCCCTCTGCGCCTCCTCATCTGACCCGCCATCGATATCGATGAAGACGTTACTGATAACGCCGCGTATCCCCATCTCATCAACCGCTTTTGCGCTTTCTGAAGCGTGCCAGTACATATCGTTAAACGTGGTCGTGCCAGTCTTTATCATCTCGAGACACGCAAGTTTTGTGCCCCAGTAAACGTCTTCTCCTGTCAGTTTCGCTTCAAGGGGCCAGATCCAGTCCTGTAGCCACGTCTGCAAAGGAAGATCGTCGGCATACCCGCGAAAGAGCGTCATCGCCGCATGGGTATGCGTGTTCACAAAGCCGGGCACGAGCGCCTTTCTCTTCGCGTCGATCACGGTATCCGCGTCATACGCGGCACAGCCGACCTCAGCGATCGCACCGTCCTCGATGTATACGTTTCCGTAGTTCTCAGTATCTCTCAGGAGCAGACTCATCTGATCAGCCTCGTGATTATCTCTGTGACCATCTCACGGTTCCTCTCAATATTTCCGATGATCGCCTCGTAGCTCAAGCCCAGTTCCTGTGTGGCAACGCCGTTTGCATAGTTATCGACCGTGCAGAGCGCTGCAACAGGGATTCCTGCCTCGCAGCAGAGGGTTGCCTCGTTTGCCATCGTCATGCCGACGATATCAGCGAACTGCCCAAGAACTCTAATCTCTGCTTTTGTCTCGAATCTGGGTCCGTGCGTCTGCACATAGACACCCCCATCCTTTCCATGACTCGCCTCAACAATCCTGCTGCGCAATCCCTCCTCGAGAACTGGTACGATATGCCGTATCTCATCGTCGTAGAATGTCAAGGGTCTTCCGAAGTTTATGTAGTCGTGCGGGACAACCAGTGTGCCGGGTGGTATCTCCGGATTCAGACTGCCTGTCGAGCAGACGCATATCACGCCATCCACACCTGATTCTTTGAGTGCCGATATGTTTGCGCGGTGGTTTATCCGGTGCGGCGGCGTATCCATAGCAATGCCGTGGCGCGGCAGGAAGATGGCGTCACCCCCCTCAAAAATCTCCACATCGCCGTATCCGGTCCTTATGGTCTCCTTTCTGCCAATCCTTTCTTCGAACTCCTCTCCAATCAGATTTGTGCCGGCGATGATGCCAAGCATCCGGATCATGCTCCGCCGATATCGAGGGCTTTTCTGATCACCTGGCTGACCGGTAGTGAGCATATCATGTACCAGACGATCCAGTACTGGATGCCAAGAAAAGCAGGCTCGCCAAGCGATTTCAATCCCCAGAACGGGAATGTTATAGCAAAGCCCGGATTGGCTTCGACGTACGCCCATGCCCAGAAGAATAGCGGCAACGAGATGATGCTGATGTATGCCATCGGCTTTAATTGCTGTTTCATCATCTTGCCCTGATCGCCCATCATGGCAGCACGCTTCTCATCAAGTTTCTTTAATTTCTGTTTGTTCTCTGCGAGTTGCGCTTCCCGATATTCCTTCTGAAACCCCTTCATCTTTTCAGAGAATGTGCGCATCAGCTCCCAGTCGATGGTGTACTTCTGGATGAGCGAGGCATAGAGTCCGGTGAGTGCAGCCATCACAAAGAGCGTGATGTGAATCGGCAGCATCTCGGGCAGCGGTCCGAGCAGTGCACCAACGATCCCGGCAACACCGGGTCGGAAGTCCGGCAGCAGCAGCACTCCGAGCAGCATCGATATTCCGAGTGCAAGCCCGATCCGTTCCAGCGTCTCTTTCCATTTCGACATATATGCCGAACTTGTGTGCCGATCTATAAAAAACTGTCGCGATATCAGGGGGACACAACCCCGAATTTTGCTGCGAAGGTAAGCCGTCTCAGCCACCCACATCAAACCTACCTGCCATCTGCCATGCAACTACACTGCCGAGTATCCCTGATTTTATCCCCCGGCGCCGCTCGCTATATCCACAGTCACGAATGCGCACGTTTAAACGGATATCACGAATCAGGTAATCAAAGGTATGGTAATCCTGCCAGACTCAGCACCCCGTGCTGTCATGCAGCACCGGCATCCCCAATCGTTGAAAGAAACGCCTTTACATTCTCAGAATCGATCCGGTCGTGAAGCGCAATGAGCGTATACGCCTCATCCCCGTGCAGAAATTCGTGTATGACTGAAACTCCATCCATATCAGGCAGTTCATCTGTGGAAAGGGGGATTCCTACAATATCCGCTATCCCGTTTTGCAGAGCATCGATTCCGGCGGAAACGCCAGTGTGGATCATCCGCACACGAAACGGCAGCATCTCCATGAGCCGGTTTACCTCATCGCACGCCGCCCCCGCGAATACGAGATCATTTGCAGCCGTGTCCCCAAAGAGCGTGACCTCGACCGTCTCTCCTGCTTCCATGATCTCGGTCTCGGGAAGGATCTCGATAAACCCGTCCGCGGATGCGAGCGCTGTGATTGCGCCTGACGCCTTGATCACCGGATACGCCATCCCCCGCACCAGCGCCACCGGCAGGAGTTGGTGCCTTCCTGCCGACTGGATCATTGATCCGAGCACAGCCCGCTGCGGTCTCGCTGCTGCACCTGCAACGTATCCGAGAACATCGCGTATTCGCGGAGCTACCAGATAATAAAACATGCTCAGCGCCGATGTTGGGAAACCGGGAAGCCCTATGACGGGTTTTTCCATCTTCGCTATTATCATCGGCTTACCGGGCTTGATATTGATCCCGTGCGCGAGCACCTCGCCGCACTCCTCAAGGATGCGGGGCATAATGTCTCCCGACCCGGCAGACGTGCTTCCGGATGTGAGGATCAGATCGCACTCTGAAATGGCTTTCTCGAGGACTTCAACCGTCTTTTTTTCGTCATCTGAAACGATCCCGTACGCAACCGGGGTTGCTCCGCATTCGCGCACAGCAGCAGATAGCGTATGCGCGTTCACATCGTACACTCTTCCTGGCTCCAGTTTATCGCCCGCAGGGATGAGTTCGTTTCCGGTCGAGATGATCCCGATGCGAAGCGAGCGAACTTGGACCTGCGAGACTCCGATGGCTGCAAGAACGCCGGTCTCACGCGATCCGAGAAGCGTACCTTTTGGAAGCACCCGTGTCTCGCCCCGGATGTCAGCTCCTGCCCGCATGACGTTTTCAAATACGTGAACCGCCCTGTAAATCGAGACCGAAGACGAAGATTCGCCTTCCTTGGTGTACTCAACCATCACGACCGCATCAGCGCCCGCAGGAAGCATCGCGCCTGTGGAGATCTCGGCAGCGGCGCTCCTGGAGATCGTAAGCGACGGAACGGCACCGGCAGGGATCCTGCCAGCGATCACAAGTTGCACCGGATCTTCTTCCCGCGCACTGTACGTATCTGCCGCACGCACCGCGTAGCCATCCATGTCGGCACGGTCAAACGATGGTACATCAATAGGCGCGAAAACATCCTCTGCAAGGATGCGGCGGTATGCCAGATCGAGCGGCACGACCTCGGTGCTGCTGCGGATGATCGATCTGAGTAGC
>JAUWGA010000059.1 GCA_030606635.1 Methanosarcinales archaeon | reverse complement strand
GATACCGCAAAGACTGAGGTTGCAACACCGGTTACGATTGTGTATGCCCAATCACTGTGGCAGAAGTAAGAGACCGCCATAGAGATGGTTACAGGCACAACAATGAGTGAGATCCACATAAAACCACCCAGCATCCTGTCGATACCGAGGGTATCAAAAACTATTATCTGAACGAGCTGCAATACCACCCCGAATACGAATGCGGTTCCCACCAGTTCAAGGATCCTGCTACAGACGGATCTCCAACTTTTCACTGCGATCGACCGCCAAAACCCTTCTTTAACGATGTAGTCTATCTTCATTTTGATTCACAAAATACCGGTCGGGTTATTGATCCCAAAAGATCACCACTCCGCTCGATTGCGTTATTTCGGATGGCAGGAGGAGAAGCCCGGCCACATAGAGCAGTATAAGAATCCCTATGAAACATGCGGCTATCAATGTCACAACCATACGCCATCTGGCTTTTATGAAATCTATAAACGCTGAAGTATTTATTTTCATTTCACCAGAGAATACTCGTCTTGCAACCTAATAAAATCTTGGGACCAGTATCAATTTGGGGCACTGGGAATCTGACTGAAAATCCAGTAACACTGGCAGGTATCCGGGATGCCTAAATAGTACATGTTCCAAACCAGCACCTACGAGATTAAACTATATAACCATGCAGAGCCCCTCACCCCCGCCCCCCGCATCATCTCCCGCACCCGAGAGCCCGATTCCCGCGATCACAGCAACCACGAAGAGTCCGATCACCGGAATGAACTGAGAGCGCTCCGGGTAGGGCAACTTTTAATATACGGCACCCGGAATATGGAACATAAGGAGTTTTCCATGGCAAGCACCATCAAATCCGTTGCGCATTTATCAAGAGATCTTGGAATGACTGAAGAGACGCTTATCCGGGAAGGCATCATGGAGTACATCAAATCCAGAATCAAAGCATGCATGAGGGATAGACTGGAAATTATGTCCAGATATCAAGTACTTTCTCTGGATGAATTTGAAAAGAAGGTGCAGGACGGCAGTATCCCCGAACATCCCGGTTGGGAGGATCTGATCACTCTTGAAAATATTGAAACTCAGGTAAATAAATTAAAAATGGAACTCTCGCATGTTGGAGATATACCTATCGCTTGAATCGATTGCGAGGGAATTTAAAGAAGTGGTCGTGGGAACAAGACTATTTAGACTTCCTTCAGGCGAACCTGCTAAATTGAGGATCGAGTTGGTCGATGGGAGTTTCGCAGATGTATGGATTTCTGTTTCCGGGAGATATTCATACCACTGGAACAGATTTGAGATCGATGGGACTATATACCGCTACGATAATGCGCCGCATAAGGTCTGGTCGCATGTAACAACTTTTCCGCATCATTTCCATAATAAAAATGAGAAAATGGTGATCGAGAGTGATATGCCCCCAACACCTGAAATGCAGATGAAACATTTCATGAATTTTATACGCAAAAGTCTGGTGCGTATGGATGGCTGATGGTTAAATGGGGTGCGTCACATTACCCCTCCACCCCCCGCATCATCTCCCGCACCCGCAGCCCGATTCCTGCGATCACAGCAACCACAAGTAGCCCGATCATCGAGTAGACTGAGAGGTGCGGGGCGACCACATAGATCACCAGATACGCGAACAAAAAGATCGTTCCGAGCAGGACAGAGACCCCGATCGGATCTCTCCGCACCGGCTCTCCCGGATACTCTCGTATGCGGGTGGCAAGCACCTTTTCCGCGCTCTCTTCCCCGGCAGTTGCACCCTCTGAGCTACGGAGAACCCTGAGACAGATTTTGTCAGTGATGATACCGAGCGCTTCGACCGGGTTCTTGCTGAACCAGACCGCGAAATTCTTGACAGCCAGCGTTGCGTCAATCGTCCATTGTGTGCCACGTGCGAGCGGGTTGTTCACAACCCACATAAACAGCACGGCACCTTTGCGGTAGAACCAGTCGGTATCGAGACTGATCGTATTCTCTGGTCGCAGTTTCTTCTTGATGACCAGGAAGCCTGCGTACGTGAAGAGCAGCAACTGGAGCGATCCTATGACATGCCCTGCTGCATACGGCGCATAATCGGCAATAGCCGCCGGATACGGCAGTATGTTGTAGAGAAGCGACGGGTAGACGCCTAATAGGATGCAGAGGAACGCGAGGATGCCCATCCCGATTAGCATGTTTATGGGCGGGTCCTTTGCCTTTATCCCGGAGTCTTTTCCGAAGAATGCGAAGTACGGTAGTTTCAGACCGACTGACAGGAATGTTCCGACCGCAGCAACCTCGAGCATCAAGAAGATTGGCGCATTGCCAGCCATCTCTGCGGCATGGATGATTATCGATTTGCTTGTGAAGCCGTTAAAAAGCGGAACTCCTGAAATCGAGAACGCTGCGATCATGTAGAGGATCATCGTGAGCGGCATGACCTTGTAGAGCCCGCCTAATTCTGTGAGCTTGCTTTTGCCGGTCATGTAGATGATTGCGCCTGCGCTCATGAAGAGGAGCCCTTTGTAGAGGATGTGGCAGAACGCATGTGCAGCGGTTCCGTCGATTGCGGTCTGGCTGATAACGCCTGTTGCGCTTGCAGCGATCCCAATGCCGCAGACCATGTAGCCGACCTGACTCACGATGTGGTAAGCGAGAAGCCTTCTGATGTTGTTCTCAAGAATAGCGTAGATAACGCCGTAGAGCGCCATGATTGCGCCGAGCCACATCAGGATTGCGATGCCGTCTATCGTGAAGCCTGCAAACCCGCGGGCAAGCACGTACACAGCGGTCTTTGTGGTGAATGCGGTCATGAAGACAGCACCAGTGATCGTTGCCTCGGGGTACGCGTCAGGCAGCCATGCGTGAAGCGGCGGCACTGCCGCGTTGATTATGAATCCGAGCAGGATCAGGATTGTTGCCGGGGATGCATAATTGAATGCGTCAGTCGTGAATGGAACAATTCCGTTGACGAGCCCTCCTGGTTCCTGCATGTACAGGATGATCCCGCCGAGTAAGAGGACACCTCCCACGACGTGCACAAGGATGTACCTGAATCCTGCGTCGACTGATGCCTTCGTGCGCCTGTACCAGATGAGGAGGACTGATGCCCACGCCATAACCTCCCAGAAGATGAAGACTGTGATCAAGTCGCCTGCAAAGACGACACCGAGCGCACTTCCGATGTAGAGGAATGCGGCAACATGCTCGCCCGTTTCCTTCGTGCGCAGCGCATAAAACGTCATGGCAAGGGCTGCGATTGTGAAGACGTACGCGAAGCACTTGCTTAAGAGATCGACTCTCCCGAAGACCAGTCCGTACTCCATGAACGGGTGGATCCAGTAGACGCCATCTTGCATAAAGTACACATTGAGGATGGCTGCAACCGCTATCAGTAGCATGTATGCCTGCCGCAGCTTTCCTTGGAAGAGCGGGATTAAGAGTGCGCCGACGATGAATATCGCGGCTGGTGGCACAGTCATGATCTCACTTGTCATAATAATCCTCCCCCATCATGACCACGTTATGTCCGTACGCCTTTGCGCCAAGACCGAGCAGTGCGCATACGATGAACCCAAATATTGCGGAAAAGATTGGTATCTGCTCGAATGCGAACGGAGCGTGTTCCTCGTGTTCAGCGTCTTCTCCGTGCCCGGCATCTTCGGCATGTTCATCAGCAGGTTCAACAGGCTCTGCGTGCTCCGCTGGCGGCGCAAGATGAATCGCGAATCCGAGCAGGCAAATGATGATAAGACTTGCGTAAAGCACGTAAAGTAGTTTTTTCATGGTTTTTTGGTTTTCCAGCCATCTTTCTAAGAACCACATCGTTATATCCCGCCTCCTGTTACATTTGCAACCGCTATCTCGACGATATCAAGAAACATTCCCGGCGCATCGGGCCATATCCCGATCACAATCGAGATGATCGCTGTTACCACGAGCGGTATCAGCATGGTTAACGGCGCCTCCTTGTACTTTAGTTCATGGTCCGGCTTCTTGAAAAACGCTACATATATGACCGGGAAGAAGTATGCGGCGTTTAAGACCGCACTTACGAGCAGCACCGCAATTAGAATCATGCTATGCAACTCAGCGGCACCCAGGAGCAGGAACCACTTGGTCACATACCCCCCGACAGGCGGCATCCCGATCATGCCGAGGGCTCCAACTGTGAATGCAATCATCGTGATCGGCATCTGACGGGCGATTCCTTTCATCTCGCTGATATTCTCCTTCTGTGCAGTCACAATCAAAGCTCCAGCGCACATGAAGAGCGTGATCTTCATGAACGCGTGGTACGGGATATGCAGCATCCCGCCTGTGAGCCCGTGCGGGGTGATCAGCACCGCCCCGAGCACGATATAGGATAACTGGCTCACTGTCGAGTACGCAAGCCGTTTTTTGAGGTTGTCCTGCATCAATGCGTAGATCGAGGCGAGAATGATTGTAATCGATACAAAATACGCCATGTAGAGCCAGATACCGCTGTCTTGCATCAGATCGACCCCGAAGACGTAGAGGATGACCCTAAGCGCTGTGAAGACGCCCGCCTTCACCACAGCCACCGCATGGAGAAGTGCGCTCACCGGAGTCGGGGCGACCATCGCCGCTGGCAGCCACGCATGAAGCGGCATGAACGCGGCTTTGGCGCATCCGATCATGAATGTCACAAAGAGGATGACGAGTGTCGTCTGCGGTATCGCGTCCATTCCCGCGATTCCACTGAATGAAAACTCTGTTGTGCCGGTGTAGTGGTAGACCACCACTATCGCGAAGAGGAGCGATACACCTGCGATCATGAGATACGTCAGGTACTTCCTGCCCGAACTGATCGCCTCAGGCGTCTCGTTGTGCGCAACAAGCGGGTATGTCGAGATCGTCAGGAGTTCGTAGAACAGGAAGAGCGTGACGAGATTCGCTGAGAACGCAATTCCAACGGCTGATGAGAGCGCTATTGCGAAGCAGAAGAAGTACCTGGTCTGCGCATGTTCATTTAGCGATCGCATGTAGCCGATTGAGTAGGAGGTCACGAATATCCACAAGAACGAGGATGTGATCGCAAAGAGTATTCCGAATGCGTCAACCTTAAACGCGATCGGAATATCCGGGAGCATCTCAACAACCGTGTAAGTGATCACGTCCCCTTTGAGTATCAGCGGAAGCATCGAGATCACGAGCCCGAACTTGATAAACGCGGCGACAAACGTCCAGCCCTCCCGGAGGTTCGGGTATTTTCCGGATGCGAGGATCAAAACGGCTGCGATCATCGATACGAGCACAGCAAGGAGCGGGGTTATTGAATTAATCTCTGTAACCATTGTGATCACCTCGAGAGCACCCCGCCCAATCCAAGCAGTGCTTCAGATAGCGGTTCAATCACGTAATGCACCGGATAGTACGCAAAGAATCCGAAGAATACGCAGAGAACAGCCAGTATCACCATCGGGACAAGCATCGTTAGCGGCGCCTCGTCCCTCTTGATGTTCTCGATCTCGTGCGGATGCCCGAACCAGATGTTGTCGAAGATCCGCCAGAAGTAGACGATGTTTAGCAGGCTTGAGAGCAGGATGACAAAAACAAATATCCACTGACCCGCGTCCACCGATCCGAGTGCAAGGTACCACTTGCTCGTAAACCCGACGGTTCCTGGAACTCCGATCATCGAGAGGGCGGCGATTAGGAAGACGGTGGTTGTCACTGGCATCTTCTTTCCGAGTCCTTTGAACTGGTAGAGGTTTCTGATGCCGGTCTTATAGAATATCGCGCCCGCCACAAGGAAGAGTGCGCACTTCATCAGCGCATGGTTTAAGAGGTGCAAGAGTCCGCCCTCCATCCCGATCATGTTTGCAAGACCGACTCCCAGAAGGATGTATCCGATCTGGCTGATACTTGAGTATGCAAGCATTCGCTTGATGTCGCTCTGTGCAATCGCGAGAACTGATCCCACAATGATCGCAAGCGCTGCTGCCCATGCGAGGATGTTTGTCATCTGGGTCGTATTGATCACAAAGTCAGGTGTGAAGACACCGAACATGAAACGGATCATCGCATACGCTCCTACCTTGGTCATCAGTCCTGCGATGAGCGCGCTTGCTGTCGATGGTGCGTGTGTGTACGCATCAGGAAGCCACGAATGGAGCGGGAAGAGACCGACTTTGATGCTAAAGCCCACCATGAAGAATGCGAGTGCAGCAAGAACGACCTTGCTCTCATAAACTCCCGGGAGGATGTTTTGCATGTCAGCCATGTTCAGTGTGCCTGTGACCGCGTAGAGGTAGCCGATCCCTAGAAGGATGAACGATGCCGCAACGGTTCCCATGATCAGGTAGTTGAAGCTTGCGACAACACCATCCCCGCGGTCACCCATCGCAATGAGCGCATAAGCGGTGAGCGACGAGATCTCAAGGAATACGTAGAAGTTGAAGATGTCGCCCGTGATCGTCATTCCCATGAGCCCTGTTATCAGGAGCAGGAATACGGCATAGAACGGGGTCGTCTTTCCGGGAACTTCCTTTTTGACGCTTTCTTTCGAGTATATCGAGACCATGAACGCGATGAATGCGATTATCAGGCAGACAAACCCGTTTAAGAGGTCGATTACGTATTCGATACCGAACGGCGGGTCCCAGCCACCGAGTTTGTACTGGATCGTTCCGGAATTGATCACGGTTACGAGGTTGTTTCCTGCGATTAAGAGAACCACGAACATCGCAAGCACCACCCAGTACCACGGGAGTCTGCGGTCGATCCATCCGATGATCGGCGTCAGGAATCCCGCAATCAGCGGGACTACGACTGTGAGCACGGGCAGGTGGGGTGCGATGAGGTCAAATCCAATCATTGTTCACTCACCTCCGCGACACTTTTCTGCCGTGCATGTTCCGAAAACTCGGGCTGGAGCTCCCTTCTTGCCGCACGGATCACGTCCTCATCGAGCGATCCGTACTCATTGTAGATTCTGATGATGAGTGCCAGCGCAACAGCGGTGGTGCTGACCGCAACAACGATCGCTGTCAGTATCAGCACATGCGGAACCGGATTCGTGTAGATCACGTCAGCTGCGTGCTCTCCGCCGTGCCCGCCCATGAGAATCGGAGCGGTGCCGCCTGTGACGTCTGAAAGTGATATGTAGAAGAGGAAGATTGCAGTCTGGAAGATGTTTGCGCCGATGACCTTCTTGATCAGGTTCTTCTTTGCGATCATCGCATAGAACCCGATCATCATCAGCGTTACATAGATCCAGTAGTTGTACTCGGCATAGACGATATCGAGGATTCCGCTCATTCTTCCACCTCCCCTGCCTCTGATTCAGGCGGTGAGATGTCGAAGAAGAGCGAGATCATCACAGCAAGCACGGTGATCCCGATCCCGATCTCAACCAGATCGATCAGGTACTTGGATACCAGAGCAGTATCCGGCAGGAGCGGGACTGCGCTGTACTGGAGGAACATGCCCCCGAAGATGATGCAGGCGAGTCCTGTCGCTGCATAGATGGTAAGCCCTGTGCTTGCAAGAATCCTGTCGAAAGAATCAGAAATCTTTTTCTTCCCTTCACTGATCCCGAAGATCATCGCGTAGAGGATGATCGCTGCCCCGAAGATGACGCCGCCCTGAAAGCCGCCGCCTGGTCCGCTTGCGCCGTGCATGATCACGTAGAGCGCGAAGAGCTGGATGAACGGGACCATGATCCGCACGACCGTCCTGATGATCACGCTCTCCTGGATTCCGCTCATGTTTCACGCCTCCGTAAGAGCAGTATTACAGCCATTCCCGCGGTGAAGATCACTGCAGTCTCCCCGAGCGTATCATAGCCCCTGTAATTGGCAAGGAGAGCGGTTACGATGTTTGGTACGCCAGACTCTTCAAGAGAGTTATTGATGAAGTACTGCGTCATCGGAGCCTGGTACGATGGTGAGTTTATGTCGCCAAACGCTGGCAGGTCCTGCCCCGCGTAGATCAGCATCGCGCCTGTGATCACGACCACGAAGAGTGCAAGTGCCTTCAATCCTCACTCCTCCCTTCGGTTCTTGCAAGCGTTGCGATGAAGAGGACGGTTGTGATTCCCGCGCCAACCGCAGCTTCTGTGAACCCGACATCGACCGAGTGCATCTCGACCCAGACGATCGCCATTATCAGGCTGTAGGCTGAGAGGATGATAATCGATGAGAGGAGGTCTTTTATCGAGATTGCAGCGATTGCACAGACCACGAGGAAGAATAGCAGCGTGATATCGAGTATCCAGATCATCGCCCATCACCCCCGTCTTCCCCGGATCTGCCTTCGCCGCTATTGCCAGTGTTGCCAGTGTTGCCAGCATTACCAGTATCGCTTGTATTCATCCACTCCACCCGGTCGTCCAGTTTCCGCCATGGTTTGAGCCCGACGTCGTACGCGGCTTTTGCGATCGCGTGGGTTGAGGTCGGATTCGCAAACAGGATGAACATAATGAGAAACAGTATCTTCACGCTGACGAATGTCGCGCCCCCGTAGACGATCAGCGCAACGAGCATCAACCCCTCCCCAAGCGTGTCGCACTTGCCTGTTGCGTGCATTCGCGAGTAGAAATCAGGGAACCGCACGAACCCGATCGTTCCCGCGAGCACGAAGAAGGCTCCAACGAGCAAGAGTACGACCGTAATCACATTTGTTATCGTTGTTGTGTCAGACATCGTTTTCCACCTCTTTTTTAGTACCTCGTCGCTGCTATCGTCATAATAAAGTTAAGAATCGCATAAACAAGCGCAATATCGAAGAAATCAGGTCGTTCGTAGATGAACCCGATAAGAACCAGGAGCACGATTGTTTTGGTTCCGATCACGTTTACTGCGATGATCCGGTTGAAGATCCCAGGCCCTTCGATGCCGCGGTAGAGCGACACGAAGCTTGCCAGGACTATCATGAGTGCCATCGCCAGAAAGACATCCACCATCTCTATCGTTCCGAAGAGTGATGCGCCTGTCATCAGTCCTCCATAAAGATGTGGGCAATCCTGCGCTCCATCGCGCCTTCCAGGAGATCGTCCGCAGGCTCCTTTGCTATCGCGTGGACGTAGAAGACATCGTCCACGATGTCAATTGTGACCGTGCCCGGTGTGAGCGTTATCGAGTTTGCAAGCGCGGTGCGCGCCACATCGCTCTTGAGCATTGTCTTAAACGTGACCACCCGTGGGTCGATAGGCATCCCGGGCGAGAGCGCCCGTTTTGCGACATCGATGTTTGCAAGCACGATCTGGTAGAAGAGCCACGGGAGATAAGCGATGAACCGCACAATCTTTGTCAAGGCGTGGTTTCCTGTGCCTGCGAACAGAAGATCGTGGGACGCATAAGCCACTATGCCCGAGCATGCGATTCCTGCACCCACATGGAACGTGTCGGTGTGCGCTGAGAGCAGTAGCCAGAAGGCGAACACGATGATGTACGTTGCTATGAAATGTTTTATGTTCATGTTGGATCACCCGAGGTTGGTATCGTTTGGCATGGTGTTTGAGCAGTTCGTTCTCTCTTCCCCTACGAATGCACATCGATATATATTCTGTTGGCACTTAAATTGGAAGTATGCACACCGAGACTGGAAAAGTGGGCAATCACTCCGGAATGGTGGGTCACATACCCACCCCGTGGCAATGATGGGGCTATACCGGACTTGGGCACACCATCGCCAATGAGGCGAGCCCAAAAGATTTAATAAACCCAAATGATGCTTATAGAAACGCAGTGGTTTCGCATCCACACACATATAAGGAGGCGTTAATGATTGCACCAATTAATAAAGTATCAAATAAACAGACAATACTCGAGAAGGTTTCTTCCCTGGAGACACTGATAATGGATAAATATAAAAAGTACCCTAAAATTCTACCCCC
>JAUWGA010000149.1 GCA_030606635.1 Methanosarcinales archaeon | reverse complement strand
CCGAACTACGGCTACCACCTCGATCGTAACCGGCTGCCGTCCATCACAATCCGTGTCGAGGGGGGACAGAGCGGCGCGGATTATGGCGCACTCGGCTACATCGCAGGTGCAATCGCAGGATCAGGGGTCCCGATCTTTTCGCTTGAATCCGTGCCCACAAACGATGAACGGAAAGCCCTTGGTGCGGCGATGGCTGCATCAGGCGCTGTTGCGCTCCACTACATCGAGGGCATGGCGCCTCTGCCGCCCACACTGCCGCACCCGCATCCGGCTCCTGATGCGCGGGATATCGTGGAGCAGATCACCATCGAACATGCCGAGATCGAGGAGGTGTATCGGCACCAGTGCGATCCCGACCTCATCGCGATCGGCTGTCCGCACTGTTCGGCATCCGAACTTGCGAGACTGCGGGATCTGCTTGCCGGTAAGACTGTGACGAAGGAGGTCTGGATCTTCACATCAAGCATACTGCGGGACCGGCACCCGGACCTCGTGGCAGGGATCGAATCAAGCGGTGCAAAGGTAATATGCGACACATGCATGGTGGTCTCGCCGCTCTGCGAACGCTTCCGTTGCATGATGGTCCCCTCTGGAAAAGCGCTCGCTTACGTTCCGCAGATGTGCGGGTCAGATGCCGTGCTCGGAAGCATTGAGGACTGTATAAAGTCAGCGGTTGCCCCCTGACCCGGTCAGTTCCAAAAACGCCCCTCATGCCCGCCTCCAATCACCCAAACCTTCCGGTTATGTAATCCTCTGTGCTCTTCTTCTCAGGAAGCTCGAAGATCTGCTTCGTCTTCCCGAACTCTATGAGCTCGCCAAGCAGGAAGAACGCTGTATGATCAGAGACACGGGCAGCCTGCTGCATGTTGTGCGTCACTATAACGATCGTGTAATCGTGCTTTAGCGTGTTGATCAGATCCTCGATCTTCGCAGTCGAGATCGGGTCGAGCGCGCTGCACGGCTCATCGAACAGTATGACCTTTGGCTTCACTGCAAGCGTTCTGGCGATGCAGAGCCGCTGCTGCTGCCCGCCACTTAAATCGATCGCAGAACGATCCGGAATATCCCCAACTTCGTTCCAGAGCGCAGACGCCTTCAAACTCTCTTCGACGATCCGGTCAAGTTCCTCCCTGTTCCTGAGACCGTGCACGCGGGGTCCGTAAGCGACGTTGTCGTAGATCGACATCGGAAACGGGTTGGGCTTCTGAAAGACCATCCCGATCTTCTTCCGGAGTTCGACCGCGTCCACGCTGTTGCCGTAGACGTCCGTGCCCTCAAAGAGCAGTTCGCCTGTGATGCGGCAGTCCTTGACCAGATCGTTCATCCGGTTGATGCACCTGAGAAACGTGGACTTGCCACAGCCGGATGGTCCGATTATCGCGGTCACCTTCTTTTCAGGCATCGCCATCGTGATGTTCTTTAGCGCCTGCGCGCTGCCATACCATAAATCCAGGTTTCTGCTTTCGATCTCAATTTCTGACATGATGCCTCCCGTAATGCCGCTGGATCGCAACCGCTGCAAGATTGATCGCAAGTACCATCACAAGCAGCACAACCGAACTGCCGTAAGCCATTTTATCAGAGATGCCCTCTGATGCAAGGATATAGAGGTGATACGGCAGTGCACGCACCGGATCAAAGAGGGAAGTCGGCATCAGAAGCGATGACCCTGCTGTAAACATGATGACCGCAGTCTCCCCGATCGCTTTTCCGATCCCGAGTATGACCCCTGTCGTGATGCCGGGAACTGCGCTTGGAAGCACCACCCGGCTCACGGTCTGCCACTTCGTTGCGCCGAGCGCAAGACTTGCCTCACGCAGACCGCCCGGCACTGCTTTGAGCGACTCCTCCGAGACCCTGACGACCCACGGCAGTACCATGAACATGAGCGCAAGCCCGCCTGAGAGGATCGAGAAACCGAATCCGAGGTAGATCGCAAGGAATGCGTATCCGAAGAGCCCGATCACGATCGAGGGGATGCCTGCCAGGCACTCGACACCGAAAGAGATGATGCGGGTAACCGCACCTTCATGCGCGTACTCTGCGAGATATATCGCAGCGCCGATGCCGATAGGGACCGCGGAAAGTAGCGTCACCAGCATGAGGCAGAACGTTCCCACGATCGCCGGGAGGATGCCGCCTTCTGCCCCGCTTAACCTCGGTGATTCGAGCAGGAACGAGAGCGTCAGCACAGGAAGCCCTTGAACCACGATATAACCAAGAATAAACATGAGTGTCAGTATGGCTATTGATGCGGAGACCCACAGCATCACCTTTGCTGCCCTGTTTGATGTCGCCGGTGAGATTAATGAGGTCATCGTCTGGTACCCATCCTTGATTTCAGTGCTTTGTGCGATATCACGTTCAGTAGAGCGACCACGACGAATAGCACGATTCCTGTCGCAAATAGCGCACTTGCGTGGTCTCCTGTCGCATAACTCATCTCAAGCACGATATTTGAGGTCATCGGTCTTACCGGATCGAGAATATCATAGATCGGAGCCGGGAGTAGCGGGGTATTGCCAACGACCATCAAGACCGCCATCGTCTCGCCGATGGAGGTAGCCATTGCAAGTATGACTGCTGCGACGATTCCTGACCGTGCGCTTGGCAGGATCACCTTTCTGATCGTGTGCCAGTGCGTTGCCCCAAGCGCAAGCGACGCTTCCTTGTACTCACGCGGAACAGACCTGATCGCATCGTCCGAGATGCTGATGATACGCGGAAGCGCCATTATCGCAAGGATGATCGATCCTGCGAGAATGGAGAATCCCCAGCCCCCTAAATGGTCCCTGATGAACGGAACCAGCAGCACAAGTCCTACGAACCCGAGAATCACGGATGGGATGCCGACAAGAAGTTCGATTGCATGTTTGAGTATCGACCTTGCCCACGACGGCGCAATCTCGGCAAGAAAGACCGCACACGCAAGCCCGAGCGGCACTGCTATGATAAGCGACCCTATCGCAACATAGAACGATGCCACGATCATCGGGAAAATCCCGTACGACGGTTCTCCTGCTATCGCGATCGGGTTCCATTTCATTCCGAGACAGAAATCAATGATCCCCACTTTTACGAGTACCGAAAGCCCTTCCTTTACGAGAAAGATAATTATCAACGCAACGATCATGACCGCGGTCGCTGCCGAGAGGAATAGAAGGATTTCGATGATTCTCTCGCTGGTTTTCATTCTCACATCCACACAGTTATCTTACAGGTATGCGGCACATGCGAAATCGAGTAAGATGAATCGCTGATCAACAGCCTCTGAGATGTAACGGTTCGTTTCTGCATTTTCGAGATCGCCACCACCACGTAGGCGATCGGTACACATATACTTTACCTTAATAAGTATATAGTATATCCTTATGCTATATATCTCGCAATTTTTTTCCGTTCGTGTTGTTCCGGGTAACATTCGGGACTGCAGGGCTTTTCGGATCGGTTCTTAGCCGCCATCAGTGATTTTCGAGAAGCTTAAAATCGGGAAGATCGAAACATCTTAAGTAATAACCGCCTCATAACAATCAACACCAACACGGGGGCGATCAGATGAGCGTCAAAGGTCTCGACAAGATATTCAAGCCAAAGAGCATCGCAGTGATCGGGGCAAGTAACACGAAGGGCTCTGTCGGTTACATGCTGCTACACAACCTGATCGGCGTGGGTTACGAGGGCGTTGTGTATCCTGTGAACAACCGACGCTCAAGCGTTCAGGGGATACATGCGTACAGCAGCATCTCACAGATCCCGACGAGAATCGATCTTGCGATCATCGCAGTCCCTGCAATGCACGTACCGGACATTCTGGAAGAGTGCGGAGTTGCCGGGGTCGGCGGCGTCATCATAATCTCGGCGGGATTTAAGGAGATCGGGAAAGAGGGCAGGAAACTTGAGGAACGGATCGGTAAAATCGCAAGAAGGTACGGCATCAGGATCATAGGACCGAACTGTCTCGGAATTATCATGCCGCGCTTTTCCTTAAACGCGAGTTTCGCGCATCTGATGCCTGAGCACGGAAGTGTCGCATTCATATCCCAGAGTGGTGCGCTCTGCACGGCAGTGCTTGACATGTGCGCTCACAGGCATATCGGGTTTAGCGCGTTCGTGTCGATCGGCTCGATGCTGGATGTTGACTTTGGCGACCTGATCGACTACTTCGGGATGGATCCGGAAACAGGCAGCATCATGCTCTACATCGAGTCCCTCAAAGACGTGCGCGAGTTTATGAGTGCGGCAAGACACTTTGCAAAGAATAAACCGATCATCGTTGTCAAGTCAGGCAGGTT
>JAUWGA010000063.1 GCA_030606635.1 Methanosarcinales archaeon | reverse complement strand
ACATACAGACCGAACAAGAGGGATTCGCATTACAGACACAACCGGCACCATCAGATTCCTGGATACCACACTGCGCGACGGCGAGCAGACCCCTGGCGTGTCGCTAACGCCTGATGAGAAGGTATGGATCGCACGGAGACTCGACGTTCTGGGCGTAGACGTGATCGAGGCAGGAAGTGCGATCACATCAGAGGGCGAGCGGGACAGCATCCGGGCGGTCGTTCACGAGAATTTGGATGCCGAGATCTGTAGTTACTGCCGGATCCGTGAGATCGATGTCGAGAAAGCCATCGAATGCGATGTAGACTCGATCCATCTCGTTGTCCCGGTATCTGATCTTCATATCGAAAAAAAACTGGAGAAAGACCGCGAAACCGTGAGAAATGATGCGATCCGTGTCTGCGAGTTTGCAAAGGATCACGGGCTCGTAGTCGAACTCAGTGGCGAGGATGCCTCACGAGCTGATCTCGATTTCTTAAAGTCGCTCTACGCTGATGGTATCGAGGCTGGCGCGGATCGGCTCTGCTTCTGCGATACCGTTGGAATCCTCACGCCTGAGCGCACCACCCGGATATTTAAGGATTTGAGCGATCTTGGTGCTCCTGTAAGCATTCACTGCCACGATGACTTCGGGCTTGCGACATCGAATACGGTGGCTGCGATCCTTGCGGGTGCAGCGCAGGCGCACGTGACCATAAACGGTATCGGCGAGCGTGCCGGGAACACGCCGCTTGAGGAGGTGGTGATGGTGCTTCAGTCGCTCTACCACAGGGAGACGAGGATCAACTACAAGGAACTCTACACCACCTCTCGTCTCGTCAGCAGACTTACAGGTGTTCCTGTCGCTCCGAACAAGTCAATAATCGGCGGAAATGCGTTTACGCACGAGGCAGGCATCCATGTGCACGGACTCCTTGCAGACCCGTTCACATACCAGCCGATCTTGCCAGAGGTCGTCGGCAGGGAGCAACGGATCGTTCTCGGAAAGCATACCGGTAGGGCATCGATCGATGCGTCGCTTCACGAACTCGGGATTACAGCGAGTGATGCACAATTAGACGACATATTCACGCGTGTAAAGGAACTCGGGGACAAGGGACTGCGGGTAACCGATGCGGATCTGCAGGCGATCACAGAGACCGTGCTCGGGATCTACAAGGAGGCGAAGGTGAAACTCGAGGAACTGACTGTGGTATCAGGAAACCGGGTCACGCCGACCGCATCCATCAAACTGACCGTGGACGGTAATCACGTCGTCGAGGCTGGTGTCGGAACGGGACCAGTGGACGCTGCTATCGATGCGCTTAAGAAGGCGATTGCAAACATGCAGGACATAGAGCTTGAGGAGTATCACGTCGATTCGATCACCGGCGGCACCGATGCCCTTGTGGAGGTGTTTGTCACGATGCGCTCTGACAAGAAAGTGGTCACGGCAAAGGGTGCCAGAACCGACATCATCATGGCATCTGTGGAGGCAGTGATCGAGGGGATCAACCGGCTGATAGAGTGATCCTGTTACCACGAATCCTGCACGGCATGCCCCGCCTACCTTTTAGTCATCAGGCGCCCCCATCAAGGAGGGGGGCGCTTTGACATGGATTTCAATCCGGTATGAGCCCTTCTCCGCGGAATACCTTCGCAGCCTCTGAAAGCGTGAGATCCTCCGGCGGAACGATCAGATCGGATTCTACGATGACGTCCGGGTCAAGCGGCTTCCCGTTCTCCCGTATCATCGAAATAAATTCCTTAAGCACATCCCGAAACTTCGTTTCATCGCCGGATTCGAGCAATTCCGCGATCTCGTTGTCGAGTTCGTTCAACGCGTCCAACAGGGAATCGCTCACCTCGTACTGCCCCTCATTCACAACTCTTATGATCATTTTTCCATCTCCGCTTTCAGTTTTGCAAGTTCATCATCCACGCCTGTCGTGGTCTTCATCTTCCGCAGTTCCCGTTCGATCTCGTCATCTCCTCCGATCTCATCGAGAGCACCTAATTCGACCATCTCATCAAGAGCGGCGGACTTCGCACGCATAGTCTCAGTCTTCTCTTCAGCACGCTCGATCGCAAACCCCACATCTGCCATCTCCTCAGAGATCCCGGTGACCGCCTCCTTCACTTTCACCTGCGCTTCAGCAGCGGTGTACTGTGCTTTTATCGTCTCCTTCTTCGTCCGAAACGCATTTATCTTTGCAGAAAGCTTCTTTTCGGTATTAATGAGTTTTTCCTGCTCTATCTCCTGCTCCTGTATCTGTGTGGTGAGATTTTCGATCTCGATTGTATTGTTCGTCTTCCGTTCGAGCACGAGACGTGCAAGATCATCCCTGCCAGCGTTAACGGCGTCTCTTGCCTGAGAATCGAGTTTCTGGATGTTTTGCTGGAGTTTTACTCTCTGGAGTTCAAGCCGCTTCTTTGCTGTGATGACTGTGGCTGTGCTGCGTTTCACCTGCTGAAGGAGTTCTAATTGTTTCTGATACGAGTAGTCAAGCGTCTCTCTCGGATCCTCGTATCGATCAAGAAGTTTATTTGCCTTGGATTTTACCACAAGTTCCATCCGTTTGAATAAGCCCATGATTCCATAACAGGGATTGGATCATATAAAGATGTCGTCACAGGATTGCTTTAATAATTTTGTAGATGATATATATTAATATAACAATAATTATTGTCTTTGCCATGCCGAGAATTAACAGCAGGAAGTTATAGATCAGCATAACTATAATTACAGCGACTACGATCCGGATGATGTCGCCGAGTTGTATACCGAAATTGTTTCGCATCAGGATGATGGAGGATTGCAGCGATTAAAAAGTTTTCTGATGCATCCTTAGCGGTTACGGTTCTGTTTTCATCAGTAATGCCCTGCCCTCGGGGTAGTGGCATCGGCGGATCGCCCACGATGGATCGCCCACCATCAGACGATTCAGTACCACATCACCACCAGCAGGATCGTGATGATCTTTGCGATCATGCTGGATGCGTAGTGGATCGCTGTGATCGTAACTCCGAACTTTCCGAATAGCGAGACATACATCGAAAAACTGTATTTCACGTAGATCATCGTTATGACCACCATGCTCCCGACAAGAAGCGTTAATATAGCCTGCTTGTCGGTGACAACGCCATTTAAGAGCAGCGCGTTCACCGTTGCATACCCTGCCGTGAAGTGGATGAACTGTGCGATCAGCGCATAGATGACATCGCCGGGCAGCCCAAGCAGATTCAGGATCGGGCTTGCTGCCTTTGTAATATATATCCCGGCACCGAGACCCAGGAGGAAATCGATTGCAAGCATCGAGATGATAAGGATCGGAACGATCCTTCGGAGGGTCGGATATGCCTTCCTTGCCCCTTTCGTAATCGTCTGCCAGTCGAGTGCGATCGATCTGTCTTCCGACTGACCCTCACCTTCAAGGGTGCATGTTCTCTTCGGAAGCATCAGCCTTGATGCGATCAATGCGCCAAACGTCTGTATGAATGCGGAAAAGAGTGTTAACAGGACATATATCCCGCCAACAACGGGCCCTAACAACGCGACTGCGATCGGAGCATGTATCCGGAATAGCGATTCGCCGAGCACGACCGGAAACGTGCTCATCAAAACGGTCAGCGTCGTCTCGGTTCTGCCAACCTCGCCTCGCTTGTAGAACTCTGCAAGCATCGACTTTCCACCGGTCGAACTCATGATGCAGGCGAGAAGCGCAAGCACAGACCCGCGGGAGAGGTTGGAGATCCTGCACATCCCTTTCGTGAGCACTCCGAGCCGTGATAAGATGTTGGTCTCAATGAGGATACTTGCAAACACCACGCCGATCACGATGAAACCGATCGCCCGTACCAGGTATACGGTGTGGATCACCTCACCCCCGCCTGGGTGATCATGAACTCGCAGGATACGCCCTCCGGTCTCGATCTGTGTTTCCGGATCACAAACCGCCGCCTACCTGTGCCGATACGCTCGAGTTTGATGATCGCCTTTGAGAGGTGCTCGATCATTGTGCCACCGACAGGGCAGAGTTCGCCAGAATCGATCTCTGTATAGACCTGATTGGTGATCACGACCGCAACACTGTACTTTCGTGCGATCCTGTGCAGGTGCGCAATCTGATTCGCAAGTTCTCTCCGAAGAGCGATGTTGCCGTCGTTCTCGAGCGCAAGACGGTAGAACGTGGTTGCCGAATCCAGGACGACGAGCCCCACATTCTCATTGATGATTTTATCGATTTCTTTTATGGAAGAATACTGCTGCGCAAGATTCATCGGCTCATATACGATCACGTCCCTCGCAATCGTTGCCGCATCGTTTCCAGCGATCTGCTCGAACCGCTCCGGAGAGAATCCCTCCGAATCGATGAATATTGCCTTTTCCCCACTTTTCACACATTCTATGATCAGTTGAAGGCATATATTCGTCTTTCCGGTCCCAGCAGCGCCAAACAACTGCGTTACAACTCCAGTCTCAAATCCGCCGCCGAGCAGGTCATCGATGACCTCGCATCCTGACGTAAGGCGTGTGATCTTCATCTCTTTCTCGAGAGTTGCTTCACGTACTCCTCGAATAATTCGGCGTATATGTAAGGAATTATGAGCACCAGCGCGATTAAGAGGATCAGCATGACTACTGGCTCGTACCATTCACCAAACCACTCGGGATGTTCCGCGTATATCTGCTCGAAATTACTGGACATGGTATAACTAAAATATGGTTCTGGTTTGGTATTAATCCCACCGCTTATACAGTTCGTGTTCGATTCCGAGCATGTCCAGTATCCGTCCAACGATGATATCGACCACGTCCCCGATGCTATCCGGTCTCGGATAGAATCCGGGACATGCGGGAAGGATCACAGCACCAGCCCGCTTCGCACGGAGCATGTTCTCGATGTGGATCAGACTGAGCGGGGTCTCCCTTGGAACCAGAATCAGTTTTCTCCCTTCCTTAAGGCATACGTCAGCAGTTCTCGTGATCAGGGTGTCGGATATGCCATTTGCTACGCTTGCAAGTGTCTTCATGCTGCACGGCACGATCACCATGGCATCGAAGAGATACGACCCGCTCGCAACCGGAGACGTGAAATCATGCTCATCTGGTACGTGGGTGGCAAGTTCCTCGACCGCGCTGACGCTGGTATTCGATTCGATCCCGATTATCTGGCGCGCGGTTTTGGTGGTGATCAGGTATGTCTCTGCCCTATCCTGCAGGACTTCTGTGAGGCGTATCCCGTACTGCACTCCTGATGCGCCCGTGATCCCGATTACAAGTCTCATGCATTGGTATTCGCTGGATGGTGTGTAAAGTTTTTTGGTTTACATGACCCGGGCTTTGTGAAGTTGATGAGAACTTATGATGATGATGATGAAAGGCGATCACATCTCACTGCATTCAAGCTAGATGTATCTCGCCTTCCCGCGTCACAGTCACGTAAGCCACGAAGCACCAGCGCACCCCTAAGCCCCCACTCAGGATCACATCACAGTATGATCTCGATGTCCAGTTCCTCTGCGAGTTCCTTGTACCGGTTGCGGATCGTCACCTCGGTGACACCGGCAACCTCTGCCACCTCTCTCTGGGTCCTGCGCTGATCGCACTCGATCGATGCGATGTATATCGCAGCAGCAGCAACTCCGGTGGGTCCGCGTCCGCTCGTAAGCTCCCTCTCTGCCGCAGCCCGAAGTATCGTGATGCCGCGTGCCTGCACATCCCCGCCCAGGTCAAGACCGGAGCAGAATCTGGGAATATAATCGATCGGTGACGTCGGCTGGAGTTTCAGCCCGAGCTCCCGTGCAACGAATCGGTAGGTTCTGCCGATCTCTTTCCGGCTCACCCTCGAGACCGCTGCAATCTCGTCAAGCGTTCTTGGAACGGAACACTGGCGGCAGGCAGCATATAGCGCACTGGCTGCAACCCCTTCGATGCTCCTCCCGCGGATCAGGTTCTTCTCAACCGCTTTGCGGTAGACCATGGCGGCTGACTCCCGCACATTCTGGTGGAGTCCGAGCGCCGATGCCATCCGGTCGAGTTCGGATAGCGCAAACGCAAGGTTCCTCTCGGTCGCATTGCTGACACGAATCCTGCGCTGCCATTTCCTCAGCCGATACAACTGGGCACGGTTCTTTGTGGAGATCGTCCGACCGTAAGAGTCCCGATTTCTCCAGTCGATCATGGTGGAGAGCCCCTTGTCGTGTATCGTGTAGGTCATCGGAGATCCGACTCTGGCTCTCCTTAGCCGCTGATCGCTATCGAATGCCCTCCATTCTGGTCCCTGATCGATGATGTTCGTCTCGATGACAAGCCCACATGATCTACACACCAGTTCAGCACGCTCATAATCCCGCTCAAGGACGCGGCTGTGACACTCAGGGCACTCAACGGTCTCGCGCTCCTGTTCACGCTCACGCGTCCTCCGTTGTCTGATCCGCTCCTTTATCCGTTCCGGACGTTCGATTACGCGTTCAAGTTCTACCATTTCCATCCTCACACAGTATACAGTTTTTTGTTCTCGAGTTCATGAACTTCAGAATCGGTAATGTTTTTATATGTTTTAACGGAGATATACGGATGGGCTACCGGTCCAAAAACCTCCCGCACCGTTCCGATCCGTTTCATGGTGTTGGTCACCACCGCAGAACCGATAGCTGGAATCTGCTGACCGCTTCTCGCGATCAACAGACCGCCAAACCTATGTTGAACAATACCAAGTCGTTTCAAATATATACCTCACCGAAAGTAATATATATGGTATGATAAGAGTATATAAAGGTTTCGGTCATGACACGAACACGAATCAAAATCTGCGGAAACACAAACCCTGCCGATCTCGCACACGCCATTTTGTGCGGCGCTGATGCGGTCGGGTTCATCACAGACGTACCGGTCAGGTCGCCACGGAAGATCGATGCGGAAACAGCGAAGGAACTGATCAAGCATGTCCCGGTCTTTGTGGATTCGGTGCTTGTCATCATTCCTGATGATCTCGGTTCGGCGATGGCACTGATACGGGAGACGCACCCAACTTGCGTGCAGATCCATAGCGACCTCCCCGTAAGCGAACTTGCAGAGATATCAAAGACCGTTAAGCTGATCAAGACGATCGCAGTGCCCGAAGACGCACCATCCGGGACTTCCGATCATATCATAAGCCGCATCGATGCCCTGACTGGAATTGCTGATGCAATACTGCTCGATACCAGCATCAGCACCAGTACAAGAGCTAAAAGCGGAGCCAGAATCGGGGGAGAAGGCGGGGGCGGGGGGACCGGGAAGGTACACGACTGGAGAATCAGTGCCGAGATCGTCAAGCGTTCGAAACTGCCGATCATTCTTGCTGGCGGGCTTACGCCAGATAACGCCACTGATGCGATACGGAAGGTTCACCCGTATGCGGTGGATACAGCGTCCGGGGTCGAGACCGGTGGAAAGCGGGACCCTGCTAAGGTGCGCCGCTTCATCAGGGAGTGCGTGATGGCTGACGGGGTGGCTGATGATGACTGAGATCGTTGCAGCGATTGCGGATGATCCGCTGAGAAACGCAGTCCGTGCTGCCCGTGAAGGCGCTGACATGATCGAGATCAGGATCGATCTGCTGGATTATCCAGCCGATTCGCTGCACCAGCTATTTAAAGAGCTAAATAAATCCGTGAGAACCCCCATCATCGCAACCAACCGTATTGACGTTGAAGGTGGCAAATTCAATGGATCCGAAGAGGAGCGAATCGAGATTCTGCTCTCTGTGCTGGAGATGGCAGATGCCATCGACATCGAACTGCGAACCAGGAGCGAATACCGGGATCTGGTTGTGCATCGGGCAAAGAAGGCAGGAAAACGCGTCATCATCTCGTATCATGATTTTTCAAAAACGCCGGACATAACCGCGATGCAGAATATCATATCCGAATGTTTCGATGCCGGCGCAGATATAGCAAAACTCGCTGCGACTCCGCATTCGTACGAGGATGCGCTCTCGCTCCTCAAACTCACGCTCGATTGCGCACGTGCGCCTGCACAGGTCTGTATCATCGGGATGGGGGGATATGGCGTGCACACAAGGGTGATTGCGCCGATCTATGGATCCGCTCTTGCATACACTTCAGTTGGGGCTGCGACAGCTCCCGGGCAAATCGGTATCATGGAGTTACGCGGGATGCTTGAGATGCTCTGCCCGCGGGTATGATTTTGGTCACAGCGCCTGGGGCAATCCGAAGTCTGGCTGGCTTAAACGTCATTGCAGCCACCAAAGAGGCAGGGATCGATGCGACGATCGAGGCAATTGCTGCGATGATGGATTGTGCAGAGTTTCGAGACCGCGAAAGTCCTCTGCATGGTTCTGCGTGCTCTGCGGTAGAATCTAAGGCACGGCGATCCCACTTAAAAAAGCGACAGCACCCATTGCAATAACTTTACGACCTTCCACCGCCATAACCATATCATGGAGAACGAAGAGCGCATCCAGGTGCTGGACGGACTTGAAGCAGTGCGCTCCCTACCCGGGATGTACATCGGAAGCACTGGACCTGTGGGGCTGCACCATCTCGTAAGCGAGGTTGTTGATAATAGCATCGATGAGGCGATGGCAGGGCACTGCTCCACGATAGATGTTACATTGAATCGAGACGGCTCTGCCACGATATCGGATGATGGCAGAGGCATTCCTGTGTACATAATCGAGGATTATGGCAAGCCCGCAGTCGAGATCGTGATGACGACGCTTCACGCTGGAGGAAAATTTGACAAGAGCACGTACAAGGTCTCTGGCGGGCTGCACGGCGTTGGCGTATCGGTCGTGAATGCGCTATCAGAGTGGCTGCGCGTCGAGATACACCGGGGCGGCAAGGTGCATGTGCAGGAGTATGCGCGGGGAGTTCCAAAAGGCGATCTCCTGGTCACAGGAGAGACCGACCGTACAGGAACCGCGATCACATTTAAGCCAGACCCCAGAATCTTTCAGGAGACTGAGTTCACTTTTGGCACGCTCTCAAAACGGCTCCGCGAACTTGCTTACCTCAACCGCGGCGTGCGTATCGTGATCAAGGATGAACGGGGCGAGCCATACCCGCCATCGGTGGATACGTACCAGTTCGACGGCGGGATCGTGTCGTTTGTCGAGTACCTGAATGAAAATAAAAATACCCTTCACGATCCTGCATACTTCAAGAAACAGAAGGACAGCACCGATATCGAGATTGCAATCCAGTACAACGAGGGATACGCAGATAACATCCTCTCGTTCGTGAACAGCATCAACACGGTAGAGGGTGGGACGCATCTGAGCGGCTTCAAAGCTGCAATCACGATGTCGATCAACAGGTATGCGAAGGCAAACAATCTCGTAAAGAACCGCAAGATCAGTGGAAGGGACACGCTTGAGGGTCTGACCGCGGTAATCAGCCTGAAACTCGCAAGCCCACAGTTCGAGGGTCAGACCAAGATGAAACTTGGAAATACCGAGGTGAAGGGGCTTGTCCAGTCGCTCGTTGGAGAGGGGGTTGCTGATTTCCTTGAAGAAAATCCAAAAACAGCAAAAAAGATTATAGACAAAATGTTGGAGGCAGCGGAGGCGTGGGAAGCTGCGAAAAAAGCAAGAGAATCGACAAGA
>JAUWGA010000023.1 GCA_030606635.1 Methanosarcinales archaeon | reverse complement strand
AGCGTCCACTGAGTCCCCGAGAAACTCCATCGACATGTATGTTGCACCATCAGCGGTGATCTTGCCGCAGAGATACAGGAAGACGTCCTTCGAATAGACGTGCGCACCAAGGTTTCCTGTGACCTCGATCCTGTAACTCGTTGGTACCTTCAGCCACGCCTTCCCGTATGCCATGATCGCTGCCATGTCAGTCGATCCCATTCCTGTCGCAAACGCACCGAGCGCGCCATGTGTGCACGTGTGGCTATCGGCGCCGATGATTATCTTGTACGGGGCTGCGTGCCGTTCGAGTACGATCTGGTGACATACGCCGTCGCCGTTCTCGTAAAATAAAATCCCGTTCTCCCGCGCGAATCTCCGCATCATGATCTGGACATTTGAGACCTGCTCACTCGGGGACGGTGACGCGTGGTCGCAGATTGCGATCACCTTTTCGGGATCGTGAACGGTTCTTGTCGCAAGTTCGTCCTCCATCAACTGGATCGCAAGCGGAAGCGTGCCATCGTGCGCGAATGCGAGATCCACAGGCGCGACTATCATATCGTTCGGCAGAACGTCTCTTCCGGTCTTTCTGGACAGGATTTTCTCTACCATTGTTTGTGTGGTCATGGTTATCTCCAGCGAAAGTCCTTATATCACCGAAACATAGATAAATGGCTACCCAACAATTGGAGGTAATCATGAGATTAAAAGATATTGTGCTAATCGTGGCAGTCGCGTCACTGCTACTATCATCCGGATGCATCTGGCAGGATGAGAAGGTTGTCGACAGCGACGGCGATGGATGGGATGATGAACAGGAGCTGGTTGCCGGAACCGATCCGAACAATGTGGATACCGATGGTGATGGTTACTGGGATTCAAAGGATGAAAACCCACTCGATCCGGACATACCGACCCCAAAGGTAACACCGACACCGGTAGAGGCGGCTACACCGACACCACGACCCACCACATCAGCCACACCGACAATAACTCATGCATTCGAGATCACCGATCCTGTGGATGGGGATAGCGTTCCCCGTTTAATCAATGTCAGAGGTCATGGCGGCGTGCCCGGCGCAAAGGTCAGGATTCATGTCTACACTGAAGATGAAGGAGATAATCTTCGACCCGATATAGGGTATGTAGACGAGGACGGTAACTGGGAAATAGAGGATATTGGACTATGGGACGTTACAGGGTATACGATATGGGAAGAGGCTATGATCTACGCGGTGATGACTGTTTCACAACCGGGCGACACGATCATACGTGCTTCCGAGAACGTCACGGTGTACCGGGGATAGGAGCGGCATAAGGATGATTACAGATAGTCTACTGGCACCGGGACATCGCGGCTGCGCAGGGTGCGGAGCATCGCTGGCAGCGAAGTTTGTTCTTGAAGGCGCTGGCAGCGACTGCATCGTGTGCGGTCCTACCGGCTGCCTTGAGGTATTCACAACCCCTTACCCTGAATCGGCATGGCGGGTCCCGTATATCCACTCGCTCTTCGAAAACCCTGCCGCAGTCGCGTCAGGGATCGAGACCGCACTCGCTGCCCTTGGCAATACACACACAAAAGTGCTCGTCATCGCAGGCGATGGTTCCACCTTCGATATTGGCATCCGCAGCATATCAGGCGCATTCGAGCGCGGGCACAACATGACGTATGTGTGCTACGACAACGAGGCGTATATGAACACAGGCATTCAGCGCAGCGCATCGACGCCTTTTGATGCATCGACCACGACATCACCTGCCGGAACGGTTTCTTACGGCAACCCCTTCCCGAAGAAGGATATGCCCGCGATCCTTGTGGCGCATGGCTCGCCTTATGTGGCGACCGCAACAATTGCGTACCCAAAAGACGTGATCCGCAAGATAAAAACCGCTACCGAGACCAAGGGTCCGACCTATGTCCAGATCCACGCGTCGTGTTGCACTGGCTGGTACTTCGACAGTTCACTGGGCGTCGAGGTCGTACGGCTCGCAGTAGAGACCGCGCTCTACCCGATCTTTGAGATCGTGGACGGAGAACTCGGGAAGGTGCATAAGATCAAACAAAAACCTGTCGAGGAGTACCTCCGGATCCAGAAGCGGTTTGCGCATCTGTTCAAAGATGAGCGCGGAAGAGATGAGATTGCGAAGATTCAGGCAATTGCTGACGAGAACGTCCGGAAATACGGGCTTGTCAGGTGAAACATAAATATGTGAGATGATATAATTGACTATAGAGAATGGAGATTTTATACGGATAAATTATACCGGGCGGTTGGAAGACGGCATGGTATTCGACACCACCGACGAGGAAGTCGCAAAGGAACAGGGCATATACGATGAGAACACCCGATACGATTCTTTCGTGATCATCGTTGGCAAAGGGCATGTCGTGGAAGGTCTGGATGAGGATATTGTCGAAAAGGAAGTCGGCTATCACGGGACGGTTGAGATTCCGCCGGAGAAGGGCTACGGCGAACACAAAACAGAACTGGTAAAGACATATCCCACATCCAAATTTACAGAGACACCTGTGAAAGGGATGCGGGCGGTCGTCGAGGGGCAAGAGGGCTTGGTTGTCATGACCATTGGACGAAGGGTGCGGATCGATTTTAACAGCCCTATGGCTGGCAAACCCCTGATCTTTGAGTACGTGATCGAAGAAAAGATCGATGACGACCTCGACAAGATCAAATCCCTGTTACAATCCTACTTCCGGATGGATTTCGATGCGGAGCTTGTCGATGACGTTGCTATGATCGAACCGCCAAGCGATCTCAGGTTAAATCAGAACTGGCTGCTCGTGAAGTCGAGGATCGCACACGAACTCCTCGGATCGATGGAACTCGATAGCGTGAAATTTGTTGAGACGTATCAGAATTCTGAATAGGGGCCATGAAAGCTTGTATCTTATGCGGTGGGCTGGGCACAAGACTCCGTCCACTGACCCTTGAGCGGCCAAAGCCGCTGATACCGCTTCTAAACAAACCCTCGATCGTGCACTTGATCGAGCATCTGAAGACCGAGGGGTTCACAGATGCCGTGCTAACGCTTGGTTATCTCGGTGAGATGATCGAAGAAGAGGTGCGGAAGATCGAGGGCATCGATACCGATTGCGTGTACGAACGAACCGCGCTCGGGACTGCAGGAGGGGTCAAGAACGCCAGATCGCACCTCAAAGATGACACATTCATGGTCGTTGGTGGAGATCACGTCCTCGACCTGCAGCTTCGTGAGATGTGCCGGTTCCACGAGACAAACGACGCCATAGTCACAATCGGGCTGACCTGTATCGACAATCCTTTCGAGTACGGGGTATGCGACATGGATTCGGATGGTGTGATCCACAGGTTCCTTGAAAAGCCGGAACCCGGCGAGGCGTTCAGCAATCTCATAAATACCGGGGTCTATGTCTGCGATCCCGAGATTCTGGACTGGATCCCGGGCGGCGAGATGTACGATTTTGCAAAGAACGTCTTTCCCGCCCTGCTCGACGCTGGAAAGGAGATCGATGGCTTTCTCGTGCAGGGCAGATGGACTGACATCGGCAATCACGAGATGTACCGGAACGCATGTAAATGGAAACTCGATCAGATATCTGGCAGCGCAAGAATCCCCACACCACGGATCAGGGATCCTGTGACGATTGGGAAAGGTTCTGATATCGCGGAATCGTCCATGATCGTTGGTCCGGTTGTGATCGGCGAGAATACAACGATTGGGGCGCGGGTGCTGATCGGTCCGTACACAACGATCGGATCGAACTGCACGATTGGGGATGATGCGCACATCCTGACCTCGCATATCTATGACAACGTCCGGATCGGCAGGGGATCGCTCATCTTCAGTTCCATCATCGACAACGATTGCCAAGTACACGAGAATTGTTCACTCGAAACCGGGACTGTGCTCGGTATGAGGGCGGTTGTTTCTGAGGGCGCAATCCTCTCTGGTGTCAGGATATGGTCAGATAACGTCGTAGAGCGAGGGGGGCATCTGCGGAGTGATGTGGTCGATTAACTACGGTTCAACATACTTTAGTGCATACTGATTTATGACGCTATCTTGGCGTTGATCTGTGATTATTTGTGATTTCACGCCGATGCGGCAAGATTCGCGATTCCAGTGGCAGACGCGCCAGCCACAGAACCGGCATCAATGGTGTTGACCGCAAAGACAGCGCATGACCAAAGCATAAGCCGGTAACGTTTTCACGCGTCTGGCAAAGATATGATATCAAAAAATAAGAAAAGAAAGGAAGAAGAATCTTCCTTTCAGTTCACTTCGGTAGCGTCGTAGTTCTGACCGCTGTCGATGCTCACACAATCGCCACTTTGGTCGTGTGGCACTTTGACCTGTACCGTACCCTCGACAGGTTCGCCGATTCCATCGCTGGCAAGGAACGTGATCTCGTACACCCTACCATCCTCGTTTCCGGACCGCTCGGCTCTGACGCGGGCTATAGCAGTTCCGATGCATTCCGGATCCGCATCCGGCGCATGTTTAGCACCGCCGGCACCTTCGATCGAGGCAGTCGGCTCATCACTGGTGATGCCAGTAATGGTGATTGTGACATCGTCGCCGTCCGGATCGGTGATGCCTTCGATGGTCAGGTCAACGAACTTGTTGTTGGGTGGCCAGAGGCAGTCTGTGCTCGGGTATGCGCCGGTAACGTTGGGTGGACAATTGACATTGATCTTTGCCTGCGGGACATTAACTGATCCAGCATAATTTCCGTCTTTGTCATCGTAGTTTACCTTTGCAGTTCCGGAAACATCCACATCCAAGTTTGCTCCACACTGATTGGACCTGGCAGTGAAAGACAGAATAACTGTTTCGTCGTCAGACAAATCTGGATCACCATCACCCATCCCAATATTGTTCCAAGTGATAGTCGTTATTCCAGTCGTTAGATTGGTGATATTGCTGTCTGGAGCTATATTGAAGGAATCTTCATCTATGATATAACTCTGTGTCACCTCTACAACATCCACGTAATGGGGTATTGTGCTGGTGGTTATCTCCGTGTATATATCGTCGAAGATTGCATCAAGATTTGATGCAGTTGGGGATGGGTAATATTCACCTCCTGTAGCGTTTGCCATGTCAGTTAAAGGTCCGGTAGCCGGACTAGGTCCAAGCCCTACGGAATATATTACATATCCTTTAGAAGCCGCTGTAGATGCAGGTCCACCATTTGCAGCATAGGTGTAAGTACCCGCCCCATTGCTGAGGAAGATCATCACCTCTGATGAAGTTTCTGTTCTGGTATTTGCATCCAATACGCCTATCGCACCATTCAAACCGACATTCAGGTTTGTGCCGCCCGAACTATTCACCGCATCTATTGTGTCGTTTACAAGCGAAAAGTTGTGGCTCAATGCCTGTGTAAAGTCTATGCCATCATCCCAACTAACAACACCAGCCTGGTCTTTCGTGGAATTCATCTTGCCAACGAAGTCTTTTGCCGCGGTTTTACGCAAACCACTGGGATCATTCCAACCCATACTTCCAGAACTGTCTAATGCAAACACCATATCCATCGGTACGGCTGTTGTCGTAGTGTTTCCAGATCCTGTAACAGTTATGGTTATGGTCGTCTCTTCATTCATCCCACTGCCTGCAACATTTATATCTGTCGGTGCTACAGTCTTCGAGACCGTGGGTGGGGCAATCTGAGCGCTGGCTAATCCGACTCCTATCACTGCGAATATCAACAAGCTCAGTACAATCACTGCTGTTTTTCCATTCATGTTCCTTTTAACCTCCTTTGTTTTGGTTCTCATTCTTTGGGTATTTACCTCGCGGCAAGGCTCGCCTACGGCTGCCTTGTGTCATTGCGCCCCCGACGGCGCTCTGTTGATGCACTTACCACAGTACCCGAAGGTAAATCCCCATGCATCTCGGATTTTTTGATCTGTGGTTTTTTTATGTTGTTCGTTGGTGTGCCATCGAAACCCGGGGGTTTCGTTTCATGGCACATCATCCGCATCCACGGTCGTATGGAACATGCCCGCGGCTCACATAGAAAAGTATATAAGCATGAATAGCGCGTATTTCTACGCGCTGCGGGCCGCAGCGCTTTTACACTTTTCATAACGTCTCAGGTGTCTCTGTGATGTTTCACTCGCAATGTAGCACAACACAAAGATTACCTGAGAACCTTTGTTACGGATGTAAATAACCCAACCATCTAATCATATTTAAGTATTTCGGTTACGTTTCAGCTGTCAATTTATTGGGAAATGGGTGGCAGAAACTCAGATTTATCATCCAGACGTCCGAACCCGGTGCAGCAGACACGAGACTTGAATCAACAACAGTGTTGAAACAACGCCAGCACCAGAGTAACTTTACCACCCTGGTATTTATGTCGCGCGGGGTCGAAGCAGGGGGGTGACCCACACGATGTTGAGCCCGGGTTTGCGACCTTTTCAGTAACACCGCAAACCAAAAACACTCCCGCACGAAAAGAGATAAGATGCATCCGGTCGAATCCGAACTTTAAGTGAAGAACGAAAAAGAGATCATCGAAGCCGCGCTCTTTGCTGCAAGCGGTGCAGTTGATATAACCCGGTTAAGCGACCTGATCGGTAAACCAGAGGATGAGACATCCCTGATCGCAGACGGATTGATCGAAGAGTACAGGGGACGGGAATCCGGAATCGAGGTCATAAAATCGAAAAATGCAGAATACCTGATGCAGGTCGTGCCCGAATACGTCGAATACGTGCGGTCGTTCGCTCCAAAGGAACTGCCTGCGCCTGTGCTCCGTACGTTATCGGTGATCGCATATCACCAGCCAGTAACGCAGTCAGATCTCGTGAGGATTCGTGGAAATTCGGCTTATTCGCATGTGCATGACTTGATCGGGCTGGAACTGATCGGATCCGTTCCGAACGGGCATACAAAACTCCTTACGACGACGCATAGATTTGCAGAGTACTTCGGTCTGGATTCTGCAGACCCGGAAGCTATTCGGAATGCGCTTAAGTCGAGGATGGAGGCACGGATCGGAGTTACCCCGATGTACGGATCGCTTCTGCGGCGGTGCGGGATTCCACACGTTGTGGTCGGTGCGTACAACCCGTCTGCTGAGGATCTCGCTTTGTTTGGTGCTATTCAGGTGCTTGTTATCTCAAAAGGGTATACAGACAAAGTACGCGGGAATTTTTCAGGAGAGATCATTGAGATCGCATCTGCCACCTTCGGTGACCTGCTTGAGTCGGTAAAAGCGATCGGCAGGTACGGCAGGAAGAACGATGTTTCGAAGGTGGTCCTGGAACTGGAAGAATTGAAAGAGAGATATCGTGAAAAATCACGGAAACTGGATGCGGAATTGAATATCAAGGTAAAGCCAGCGTCGGAAATGGCAGCTCGCATCCTAAACGATCTTGGATTCACAATATCGCAGGCAGGAGTTCTGGTTGCGCCGGATTATCTCGGTATGGGGGACATTACGTTTCCCACGCACAGCAATGCATCTACTGACGTGATCGAGCGGATAGCTGCCAGATACGATGCGATCCTCGAAGGGCTGCGCGGGTGATCCCGAACTGATCGTCACTCGATTGCCGCATCTATCGTGACATCAGTCTTCATCGAATTTAAGACGAGAGCGCCTTTTTCGATCTGCGTAACGATCTCTTTCACGGTTTCCTTGTCGCCATCTGTCTTTATTGCAGGCTTCACAACGATCGTCGTGAACATCATCTGCCCCTCTACCTTTTCAAGCGTCCCTTCTGCGCTGGACTCGTAGGAGAGGATATTGATACCTGCTTTCTTTGTCCTTGCGATGAACGTGGTCAGGGCGCACGCATTCGCAGATGCGACAAAGAGTTCTTCAGGGCTTACAAAGCCTTCCGGACCACGGAATTCCGGTGGCGTGGCAAACTCAAAACTTGCCTTGTCGCCGAAAGATATGGTCGCCTGATATCCGCTGTTCCATTCCAGGGTGTTTGAGAAGATGAATTTTGTCTCCATCGGTGCCAACCTCCTTACGATTGGGTGATCGTGCAGATCGCTTAAAAGTCTTGCTATCACTGTGTCTGATTAATTTTATATAGGGGGGAGGATAGGGTTATGCATAAGAGAGTTTGAGCAGAGTTTCGGACACGATCCCTACAGATCGAACGTAACAACAGACTGATGACCCGTTCCGTACTGGTTTACGAACACTTACATACATGGTGTGCCGGTACACATGGCTGGCAGGAACGCGGAAAACGCGGCTCAAAGACATCTCATTGGCCAGGTGATCTGGATGAAAATGGAAATATTGTTGATCGGGACTTGCGCTTTAGTTCATGCGCTGATAGGGACGACTGCAACATGGTATGTGGACAACGACCGCGGAGCGGACTATGTAAGAATATCGCGAGAGGTGGTAGCATGACTGGTAGCAGGATAATAGTAGTAATGCTCATAGCTGCTGCGATGTTTGTGACGAACGCGGGCGCGATGGCGGTGGCAGAGGATGTGACATTTATCGGAAGTTACGACACCGGAATTGCAAGTTACGTTACTGTGTCAGGTAACTATGCGTACGTAATCGATGATAATAATGGTCTTGTGATTCTGGATGTCAGCGACAAGGAGACACCAGTGGTTACAGGAAGTTACGACGCGGTAGACGATGCATATTCTGTTGCGATATCGGGTAACTATGCGTACGTAACTGATAAGCACGACGGTCTTGTGGTGCTGGATGTCAGCGACAAGGAAGCACCCGTACGCACAGGGAATTACGATGTCAGGGGATATGCACGTTCTGTTGTCGTGTCAGGAGATTATGCGTACGTAGCAGATCGCAGTAATGGTCTTGTGATTGTGGATGTCAGCGACAAGGAGGGACCCGTGTTTGTAGGACGTTACAGAGTCGCAAGAGATACGTATGGTGTTGCTGTATCAGAGGACTATGCGTACGTAGCCGATTATAAAAATGGGCTTGTGATTGTGAATGTCAGCAACAAGGAACAACCCGTGCTTGCAGGAAGTTATAACCTGGATGGGTGGTCTGTGGGTGTTGCTGTGTCAGGCGACTACGCGTACGTAGCCAGTGGCTCTGATGGTCTTGCAATTGTGGATGTCAGCGACGTGAAAGCACCAGAGCTTGCAGGAACTTACGACGCCATACCCCATGTAGAGACGGTCATTGTGTCAGGTGACTATGCGTACGTGACAGATAAGGACGATGGTCTTGCAATTGTGGATGTCAGCGACGTGAAAGCACCAGAGCTTGCAGGAAGTTATGACACCGACGGGGATGCTCATGCCGTTGCTGTGTCAGGCGACTATGCGTACGTAGCCGATGGTGGCAAAGGTCTCGTTATCCTGCACGTAGGCGCAGGCACCACCGCCACTACCACACCTACCCGCGTCGGCACAGCCGCGTCACCGGAAACTACACCGTCACTGGAAACGACGCAAAAACCTGTGAAGAGTCCGGAAAGTGAAGGACCCGGTTTCGGAGGCGTGTTCGCAGTCGCGGGTCTGCTTGCAATTGCATACCTGATGCAGCGGCAGAGACAAGAGTAGAGAATATAACTGGCGGGGGCTGACAGCGTCCCCCACTCGTTTTTTTGGGCAAACAGGGAGGCGCACCCCATAAATCCCTGACACGGTCACGAACACATCTCGATTAAGAGTTCTTCTCCGCTCACCGTGCCCCTTGCGATGAGCACGTCGCCTGCGCAGAGCACTGTTTTTGCGCCGGGGCTGTAAATCCACCGATCCCCTCGCTTGACTGCCATAATATGCACACCGGTCTCGGTCTCGAGCTTGAGTTCGCCAAGCGACTTCCTGGCAACCTCAGAACCCGGTGCGATCTGTAGCTTGGTGACCACCTCGTCAGACTCGCGCACGGCAAGCGCCATGATCGGATGCGGCTCAATCTCCCGAAGCACCACGTCTGCGATGTCATAAGCCGCGTCAGAGATCGCTTCCGAGGCATTGGCAAGATGCAGGAGTCCCCTGAGTTTATCCACGTCCTCGATATTTTTTGCCGATTCGAGCACCCAGTGCTGGAGTTCGTATCTCATGCCGTCCATCCTATCCTCGATGTAGCGCACCTCCTCTGCGATCTCTTTATTATAAAAAAGCATTGCAGAATATGCAAGCCCGACCGCAAGTTCGGACATGTTCTTCATCTCCACGATCAGGTCAACCGCGCGGTCGAGATCACCAAGTACGCGTTCCGGCTCGACTCTGGTTCGCGCGTAACGCTTGCGGGTTGCACACTCCATGAAGAGCGGCACGCCCTCATCATGCCCGCGTGCAAAGACGACATCGCCAGCCTTCACAAGCGTGCTGTGATCAGGATCATATATCCAGTTTCGTTCCCGCCTGATCGCAATCAGCCACATGCCGGTCTCGGTCTCGAGTTCAATCTCCCCGAGTGTCCGTCCTGCCATCGGCGACTCCGGGCTGACCGTTGCGCTTGCGATGGTCTCCTCTGCGCCACGCAGATCCGGTTTCAGTTCAACAGGTATCCCTAGATCGAGGAGCGTGATCTTTGCGATATCGCCTGCTGCATTCGAGATGTTCTCGGCTGCCGCGCCAGCCTGCAGCACTCCTGCAAGGGCTTCTGCCTCCTCAATCCTTCGAGCGCTTAACATCGCGGATATCATCATATAGTAACCGAGGGTATCCATCTTCTCTTCGAGGCGGATAACCTCCATCGCGATCTCCTTGTCGTCATAGATCACGGCAGAGTATGCAAGATCCATCATCAACTCGGATGTGTCCTTCATATCGATCAACAGATCTTTCATGCTTCTTGTGCAGTGTTTGAGTTCTTGTGTCATGTTTCTTAGAATATCTTTTCGATAGCAACTATGCCGACGGCTAATGGTTTCGTTGTTACGGGCATATTACAAACCCGCCACTCATTATTTCCATAATCAGATGCAGTCCCGGATATCGCAGCCCCGTGCGGTATATCCGTCTCTTCTCCGGTTGCGTCGTCCATGATGCTATTTCAGATTCTACTACTGTATGGATGCCTAATCTACTTATGCGGTATTAAATCCACCGAGACCGATGGTGTTGCACAATCATGACGAAGGCGAGTCAAGACTGGGTTGCCGCAATCTCGCGAACGGCGAATCCTTCGCCGCAGGTGGGGGTGTACAGGGTTGCGCACCATAACTTCCTTATATCTTTGCCGCCCAATACCAAAGACAAAAGGGTAACGGGCGAATCATGGATCCGATCCACATCTTTGCAGTCTTTGCGATAGTCCTTGCGGTGGGCATCATCGCACAGATGGTCAGCAGACTCACACGGATGCCGAGCATCGTATTCTTGCTTGCGGCAGGGATACTGCTCGGACCGGAATGCGCTGGATTGATCGATCCGTGGCTGTACGGCGATGGCCTCCACTTGATCATCACATTTGCTGTGGTGATCATCGTATTCGATGGCGGCATCAACGTCGATCTCAGGCACATACGCAGGGTCTCGGGAAGTGTCCTTGCGCTGATCAGCATCGGCGTACTGATCACCATGATCGGCAGCGCTGTTGCAGCTCATGAACTGGCAGGGCTCGACTGGCATTTCGCGCTCCTATTCGGCGCGCTGGTGGCGGCGACAGGTCCAACTGTCATTGTGCCGTTGATGAAGGCGGTACGGGCGAACAACCGGGTGCGAAGCATTCTGGAGGTCGAGGGTATATTTAATGATGCAGTAAGTATAATTCTTGCTGCCCTTATTTTCGAATGGATCGTGACACCGTACCCGCACCCGGTATACGGGATTGCCATGTTCCTCATGAGGATTGCGACTGGCGGGGCAGTCGGGCTGGCTGGAGGGCTATTGTGCGTATTCGTACTGCCCAGGATCCATGCCATCACCAATGAACTGCTGAACATCACCACAGTCTCCTTTGTCCTGATCACATACGCGGTTGCAGAATCGATCTTAAACGAGACTGGAATCTTTGCGGTGGCGGTTGCCGCAATATGCGTGGGCGCGTCGGATATACCGAACAAAAAGGAGATACAGGAGTTTAAAAGCGATTTATCTATCATTCTGCTATCTATAATCTTTGTTCTTCTTGCTGCAATGTTAAATTTTGACAGCATCCGGTCCATCGGGATAAATGGCGTATTCGTTGCCGCTGCCCTGATCTTCATCGTGAGACCGGTTGCGGTCTTTGCATCGACCATGCATTCGAAACTGCGGTGGAAGGAGCGATTGTTCATATCCGCGATAGGACCCAGGGGGGTTGTACCTGCATCGATGGCGACATACTTCGCGATCAAACTTTCTGACGCAGACGCGGGCAGTACCATCATGGGTCTTGTATTTATATGCATTATAATCACAGTAACATTGACTGGCATATCTGCAAGGCCGGTTGCAAGAGCACTTGGGGTAATACCAATGGAGATATTGATTGTCGGAGGCGGCGATGTCGGATGCACGCTCGCACACCGCCTGATCCGGAGAGGTGAGAACGTGGTCGTGATCGATAAGGATCCTAAAAACTGCCGGCGCGTGGAGGAACTCGGGGTGCCTGCGGTAGAGGGGGATGCCGGGGACGTAGCAGTCCTTACGAAGGCAGGCATCAAAAACGCAAGATATCTTGTCGCGACCACCGATCAGGACGGCGTGAACCTGCTCGTCTGCCAGGTTGCAAAGAACAAGTTCGGGTTCGGGGAGAACAAACTCGTCGCGCGGGTTAATGACCCGAAGAACTTGTCCACGTTCCGTGATCTCGGCATCAGGTCGATGAGCCCGATCATGTCGGCAGCCTCGATCCTGGATAATCTGATCACGCACCCGAGTCTCTTCTCGATGTACGAACTCGGCGAACGTGGCGATATTATCGAGATACCGGTAGCCAGTCCCGAGATGATCGGAACGTCGGTGAGAGATCTCCAGCTTCCAACTGACGTCCTGATCGTGCTGGTTCGGAGGGGCGATGCAATGCTGATCCCGCACGGTGATCTGGTCATCGAGAGCGGTGATCTGGTCACGTTCATGGGCGCGAGGGATGCTGTTAGGAATGCGGTCGATATGTACTGGTAAGGGCGTAGTAGGGATGTGACGCGCCTGAATCATGCGTCAGGTCATCTCAATGACCATTTTTCCCTTTCTCATTGGAATGATCTCGCGTCTAACACCATCAAACGTCCTTGCAAGTTCGCGCCCATCCTGTAAGTGGTCGAGAAGCAGTGCCAGCGCAGCCACCTCCGAATGGGGCTGGCTTCCTGCTGCAACATTCAGATCAGCGAGATCGTAGATGGCTGGAGGCACTTTTTCAGCGCCGACGATGATCATGAGATCGCGGTTTTGCATCTCAGAGGTCACATCAGGCAGATTCAAGCCGTACATCGTGAGGTGCACGACCATGCCGCCCTGCTCCTTCCACTGCTTTATCGCCTCCCTCCAGTCGACATCTGTCTCGACAAAGAAGTCCCCGCCCCATGCCCTTGTCACGTCATCGATGCTCTCCTTGATCTTGGGGTCATCTGCTGCAAGGAGCATCCCGGAAGCGCCAAGCGCACGCGCTGTCAATCCTACATGCGTGGTTATGCGCTTGTCCCGCACCGGGCGGTGTCCGATCCGCAGTACAACAAGTTTCATGATTAAGTTATCTTCCTGTAGATGGGAAAGGGTTTTGATGCAAATAGGTGAGATCACGCCGGGGTTGGGATTCGAACCCAAGTGTTCCAAAGGGAACAACAGGTCTCGAGCCTGCCGCGTTAGTCCGCTCTGCCACCCCGG
>JAUWGA010000181.1 GCA_030606635.1 Methanosarcinales archaeon | reverse complement strand
GAGTATCCGATCAACCACTTAATCATCATCGACCTGACGAAGGTTGGCACGGAATCCGGCATCGATCTCGATCTTCTCAGTGATGCAGTCGCGCGGTCGGATCATCCGATCATCTTCGGCGGGGGCGTGCGGGATATGAATGATCTCGATCTGCTGCGTGACATCGGGGTTGCAGGCGCGCTGGTTGCGACCGGTGTGCATAACAGGGCGATGCCGGTGGACATACTGCAGTGGTGATCAGGATCATCCGGATTTCCAAGAACCGCCTCGTTTACTGCATCGATTCGAGCGCTGATGCCACCATCTGCCTGTACTGCTCAAGATCCATCGAATAGTTCTCCTCAACCATCGAAAGATTTTCACAACTCCCTTCCTCCAGTTCCTTGATCCGGTCAAGCGTCTGGCGTGCGGTCTCAAGCACCCACCGATCACGAACCTGCGCATCCACCACCGAGATCGTCTCCGGGCGAATCGAGGTCATCACGCGCCCATCTTCGGTCGTGTACACGCTAACCTTGCCGACCACTGCCAGGAATTCAGGAACTGACGCCTCTGTAAGCGCCCGCGTTGCATCCGGCTGATACTGCCCAGCGTACATAAAGAACGCGCCAGTCGGGTCAGATATCCGTGCCCGCCAGTATTCGGTGTCGGTGCCGATGTCTTCCTTCTCGGTGAGCGTTCCGATGACAAAGACGCGGTTGACCTTCGCTCCTGTCGGCGTCAGCACATACTGGGGCGCATACGCATCGTCCGGGTCACGTTCCAACGCAACGGTTGTATCGCTAAGTTCCCTGGCAAAGATCCGGTATGCCACCTCTCTTGCAAAACTAGCCATCTCAAGTCACCTCCGCAAGCAGAGCATCGATCCCATTGTCAGGTACCCCTTCCACTAGCCAAACATTCTCAACAAGCATGTACCGGTCAAGGATGCTCCCGGACATGGTATAATACCTGCCGAGGAGCCGTTTCTTCATCTCGTCCATCACCACGCTCTGGTCGAGCGCATCCACAGCCATCTCCTTTGCCCCCTCAAGCGTGATCCCACTGATGCTTTCGGTGATCTCGCGATTGAATAGCGCTTCCTGCACCATGGTTCCGTCATCCAGCACCGCTTTGATCCGGAGGTCATGGATTCCATCCACATTCCCGTGTTCCATACATGTCCCTTTCATGAGCGCACGGTTGCAGATCGGGCAACGCCTGATCAGTCCGGAACCGTCCTGGATGTGAACCATGGCGCCTGTGAACTCGGTGGCAGAGAACCCAACTTCGATATCCTCATCGAGTTCCTCAATCGATGACCCTTTGTTGAATTTCACGCTGAATCTCTCTTCAAACTCATCGGTCGTCAGGTTCTCGAATGAGTAACTCTTACCCTCAACGAGTGCCGGTAACTCGGATTTTGCCCACTTCACAAACTTGATCGTGCCTGTCTCGTCTCCGATGAGACCGATCTGATCGATCGACTCGTGTTCGCTCTCCCACAATTGGGTCACTTTCGCACGGAGGTTGACCCACTTGTTACTCTCGTTGATGGAGTCTATCGTTATCAGTTGCGCTTCCCGGTCTGGGGTTTCGATATCTTCATCCAGTTCCTTAATCGATGATCCATTGTTAAACTTCACGCTGAATCTCTCTTCAAACTCATCAGTTACCAGATTCTCGAATGAATAACTCTTGCCCTCAACGAGTGCCGGTAACTCGGATTTCGCCCACTTAACAAACTTGATCGTGTCAGTCTCGTCTCCGATGAGACCGATCTGATCGATCGACTCGTGCTCGCTATCCCACAACTGCACAACCTTTGCACGCAGATTGATCCACTGTTCGCTCTGGTTGATGTCGGCTATGCTCACCAGTTGCGGTTCTCTATCTACGGTCTCGATATCCTCATCCAGTTCCTTAATCGATGAGTTTTTGTTGAACTTCACGCCGAACCGTTCTTCAAACTCATCTGTCGTCAGATTCTCAAATGAATAACTTTTACCCTCTTCGAGTGGAGCTAATTCGGATTTCGCCCACTTAATAAACTTGATCGTCCCGGTTTCGTCGCCAATTAACCCGATCTGATCAATTGACTCGTGTTCGCTATCCCAGAGCTGCGTAACCTTCGCACGGAGGTTGACCCACTTGTTACTCTCGTTGATGGAGTCTATCGTTATCAGTTGCGCTTCTTGGTCGGGGGTTTCGACCGCCTCATCAAGCTCCTGGATACGGGTGGTTCGGTTCATCTTCACGCTGAAACGCCCCTCCCATTCATCGGTGGTCATGTTCTCAAGGGAATAACTCTTCCCCTCTTCAAGAGAGGGTAAATTGGATTTTGCCCACTTAACAAACTTGATCGTGCCTGTCTCATCTCCTACGAGTCCGACCTGATCGATCGCCGGGGAAGTGCTATCCCACAACTGGACAACCTTCGCATGCAGATTGATCCACTGTTCGCTCTGGTTGATATCTGCTATACGCGTGGATGATGCCGCCCCCTGCGGCGTGCCATAATAGTCCTCTCGTTTCATGTTGTATTCCCTCAGAAAGCGATTGACAACGCTGCGCTCTGCCTCTGCAATCGGTACCTTGAATCGTTCGGTCAGATCGCGAAGCCGCCGCTCGATATCGGGAAGCTCGATATCGACATTCAGTTCGAGGAACCGCTTTCGTATCTGTTCGGATGTTTCATCGATCATGCTATTTCCTCTG
>JAUWGA010000189.1 GCA_030606635.1 Methanosarcinales archaeon | reverse complement strand
GACATCCAGAAGCAGATGAAGAAGGAACGAACTGCTGAGATGTTCGTATACGTCTTCATCATCTACATATCGTTCTTTGTCTTCCTCTTCACCGTGTACATTCTTGTCGTCTATTTCCTTGGCGCGATGCCGCAATCGATGGACGAAGCTGTGGAAGGTCTGCCGATTGCAAGCGGATTTGATATGGCGGAGTATATCATGCTCTTCTTCCATGCGGCACTGATCCAGGGGTTCTGCTCGGGACTTGTTGCCGGAAAGATGGGTGGCGGGCACGTCGCAGCCGGGCTTAAGCACGCGGCTGCCATGATGCTTGTCTCTTACGGGGTGTTTACGATACTAATTTATTAGGGGGTTATCTCGATTAAAAAACGTACCGAAACATTCACAAAAGACTGCGATGCGATCTCTGAGATAATCGGGGAACTGATGATGATAGCGATCTCCGTTGTCGTTTTCGGCTTATTGGTGGCCATCGTGTTCTCGTATGAGGGACCTGCGGACAGACCACAGGCAGACATCGACGGCTGGGTGGATGTCGGTACGGAAACGGTCTACTTCAGGCACGGCGGCGGCGAGCTCATCGATGTCAAAGACCTCACGATAATGCTGAATCTGAACGGAACCAGTGTGGAACTCTCGCCTGCCGATCTCGCTTCAAGCTATGGAAACCCCGGATGGGGACTTGGGGATACAATTGAGATCGATACGCTTGACGAGTGGGGCATCACCATTGATGAAGATGATTATGTGGGCGCGACCATCGTCCATACCGGAGCTGGTGTTGTGATTCAAACCGGTACACTTCTAGGGGATGAGGTGGTGGCTACTGCAACTGCAACAGCGACAGCGACAGCAACACCGCCGCCAACGCCATCTACGCCAACTGCGCCAGAGATAACCGGTGTTTATAATGATGCGCCAGGTACCACAAGCGTCGTGGTGAACTACGCGGTAAACCAGAGCGATGCCGGAACCAGGGTTGCTTGCGGGACTGACCCTTCTCTTGGAAACTGGTCTCTATGGGACAATGGAACACTGGTGCACAATGTTGCGATATCGGGTTTGACAGAAAGCAGAACTTATTATTATGGTGTATATGCATACAATGGCACAGATCCGAGTTACTATAGTAATTCATCGATATACAACTTCACAACAGCAGAAGCTACCCGAATATTCACTCCGACATCGGTGGTTGACACATCCGGAGGCGATGCAACCGTTGCACAGGTAAATGTGGGCGGGGATGGCACGTACACGACTTATAATATGCCGAAATCCGGTTTTGATGATTTGATATACCAGCAATTCAATTTCACTACCGGGCTTGCTGACGCGCCCGCACAGGTGCTTTTAAGGATCAACCATACGGGTAAGGAGGTCAAAGACGTTAAGATCAGAGTATGGGAAGAGGATGCATCAACATGGCACGACGAGGCGCTGACAAAGACAAAGACAGATACGTGGCTGCTTGATGAGGTAAACGTATCCACGTACATAGATTCGGTGAATGACATAAACAATCTCGTGGTGCGATATGAATCGTATGCAAATCAGGATAATAAAGAAGCATACATCGATTACGTGGTTGTGGATGTGAGTTAGTTTGATACAAATCCGGAAGGGATGGAAAGAATGAAACCCAAACCATCGAGATCAGATATCGACACATTTCATCGATCCGATTCCGCAATCTCCGCGGTCATATCAGCAGTCCTGGTACTGGGACTTATTGTGACAGCTACCACCATGTATCAGGTCAGGTACGTCCCTGCATGGAAGAGCGATGCAGAATGCTCGCATCTGGCAGACGTCTATGAGGGCATGGCGAATCTCAAATCGCAGATAGATATGCTGTCCGCTGTCATTGCCGCGAACCCCGGGTCTCAGGTATCGGTCAGCGTACCTATCAAGATGGGCGGCGGGGACATCCCGGTCATCGGTCCAGGCAGATCAAGCGGCACGCTCTCGGTAAATGACAACGGCTGCGGTATGTGGATAGATGCAAACAACGCAACAGGCATGTTGCCCTATAGCAGTGACGTAAGCCTGACAGGTCTCGGATCGATCAGTTACCGCTCCTGCAACAATTACTACTTAAACCAGATGTTTGAGTACGAGAACGGAGCTCTGATCCTCGTACAGGAAGATCGGTCGCTCATGAAACTGGCGCCTGCGATAACGCTTCAGCAACTGGACGGGACCGGTATCAGCATGGCGGTGAGCGCGATAGAGATCACCGGGGATAAGAGATCAATAGGCAGCAATGCGGTAGAAGAAATCCGTCTAACATCAGATAGCCGGGTATTGCTATTTTCAGGCGATCA
>JAUWGA010000178.1 GCA_030606635.1 Methanosarcinales archaeon | reverse complement strand
GATCGGTGCGGAGAGGATCAGCAAAAATGCAAGGAGATGACGCAGAAGATAATCGAAGCATATCAGGTAATACTGGATTACTGCAACAACTACGAGTACTCGTTTGGAAAGGAAGAGGTTGAGAGGACACTCTCCCCCGAGGAACGGTGGTTTGCGCAGTTTGGGGATGATCCGCTATGGGGCAGTGGCAAACGTGCCGGTAATTGAACCGTTCGAGGAGTACTGTTCCGAATATGACCAGTGGTTCGATGAGAACCGTTTTATTTATCTATCCGAACTTGAGGCACTGCGGCATTTTATCCGGGCGGGTGAGCGGGGTATGGAGATCGGTGTAGGAACCGGTAGGTTTGCGGCGCCTCTGGGAATTGGAGTTGGGATTGATCCATCCCGGAGGATGGGTGAGGTTGCCAGTGAAAGGGGGATCTCCTTTGTCGGTGGCGTTGCCGAGAGTCTGCCTTTTAGGGGTGAAGAGTTCGATTTTGTGCTGATGATGGTGACTATCTGTTTTGTGGATGATGTAAAAAGAGCATTTGATGAAGTTTACAGGGTATTAAAGGTAAACGGATCTTTAATTGTTGGTTTTATTGATAAATACAGTTTCTTGGGTAGAACGTACCTTCATAAAAAGGAAAATAGTAAATTTTATAGATATGCAAGATTTTATTCGGTTGATGAGGTGATGGCTGGTCTGGGCGGTGCAAGGTTCCATAATTTCAAGATGATTCAGACAATATTTGGTGGTTTGGAAGATATTACCGCGGTGCAGTCGTTCAGAGAGGGTCATGGAGATGGGAGTTTTGTGGTGATGCAGGCTCTGAAGTAATTAAAACATCCTAAAGCCCGATGTCCCTCAACATCCGGGTAACTTGACAGCCTCCGATTGCAGCAATATTTATATGTCTGACCGCTCCAGCATGTTATACATGGGAAATATTAGACCAACATATATCAAAAAAATCGCAAAAGAGTTGATTGAAAAGCGCGGTTACGCATTCGGAACTGACTTCGAGGCCAATAAGGTGCAGGTTGCCGAGCATACAGACATCACCAGCAAAACGATACGCAACAGGGTCGCTGGTTATATCGTACGCAGAAACGTGATCGCAAAACGTTCAAAGATACTATAAGGTGGTGCTTATGGACCTCAAAGGTGCTATGCCTGCGCTGATGACCCCGTTCACGCCCGATCGCAGGATCGACGGGGCCGGGTTTAAGGATAACATCAGGTATGCGATCGAGCATGGGGTCTCTGGTATCGTTCCCTGCGGAACGACTGGCGAATCAGCAACGATAACGTTTGAAGAGCACAAACAACTGATCGATATCGCGGTTGACTGTTCCACGGTCCCCGTGATCGCCGGAACCGGATCAAACAACACCGGAGAGGCGATCGAACTCACCAGACATGCGGCAGACGCGGGTGCCGACGCATCGCTGCTGATCACGCCGTATTACAACAAGCCGAACCGAAACGGGATTATAGCACACTTTGATGCGATCGCGTCCGCCGTTGATATCCCGATCATACTCTACAACATCAAATCGAGAACCGGTATCAATCTCGAACCTGCGCTGATAGCACAACTCGCAGAGATCCCGAACGTCATCGGAGTCAAGGAGGCAAGCGGCAATCTGGGGCAGGTATCACGCATCATCGAACTGACCAGGGACTCTGATTTCATATTGATCTCGGGCGATGATGCCCTGACGCTGCCGATCATGTCGCTTGGGGGGGTTGGCGTGATATCGGTTATCGCAAACATCGTTCCCGCGCAGACGGTCGCTTTCGTAAACGCGATACGTGCGAACGACTACGATGAAGCGAGACGTCTGCACTACCAGCTTGCTCCGCTTGTGCGGGCGATGTTTATCGAGACGAACCCGATCCCTGTGAAGACCGCTGCCGGCATGATCGGTCGTGCAGCCGGACCTCTGCGTCTCCCGCTTGCACCGATGAGCGAGCAGAACGATCAGAAACTTCGGAGCGCGCTTGTGGCGGCTGGACTGCTCAAGGGATGACTAGCGTGTTTGTTTAAGATCGCATCGCCAGAAGTGGCGGTGCTTGATGTGATCAGGGGGTTGTTGGGGTGAGATCAGTATATCTATGGGGGAAAAGAAGATGAAAAGAATCGCATTCCACAACCGCGAGAAGGAGATAAAAGAGATACGGGCGATACTGGACGCAGAGCCGTCTCTGATCACCTTCGTCTACGGACCGATCAACAGCGGCAAGACCACGATGATCAGCCACCTGATTGAGGAACTGCCAGACGAGTATGCACCGTTCTACGTTAATCTGCGCGGGAGGTTCATCACGGACTATGAAGATTTCTTAAACGTCTTATTCGAGATCGACGAGAGGGGCGGGGTTGATAATGTCGCCGAGTATGCGAAATCGATATTAAAGGATCTGGGGACAGTTAGTGGAATTCCAATACCAATTAATCTGTTTGAACAGATATTCGAAAAAAAAGATAAAAGCAAAGATATGTTCAGATACATTGAACGGTTCTTTGTGGAAATATCAAAGAAGCGCACACCGATCTTGATCCTCGATGAATTGCAGGTGATCGGGGATTTGAAGATCAACGGGCTGCTGATGTATAAATTATTCAACTTTTTTATCCGACTGACAAAGGAGTTGCATCTCTGCCACGTCTTTGCGGTTTCGTCTGACTCGCTCTTCATCGAGCAGGTTTATAGTGAGGCGATGCTTGAGGGGCGGTGCAGATACCTGTTGGTGGATGATTTCGACGAGGAAACGACTATTGCATTTCTGGAGGGTCATGGTTTTACTGGTGATGAGAAG
>JAUWGA010000026.1 GCA_030606635.1 Methanosarcinales archaeon | reverse complement strand
GACATCCGCATCCGATCCGGTCGTCACACGCAGATCCGCATACCTGCCGACCGGAAGCGGGCGTCCGTCGCACGAGATAGCAGGAAGCCCCATCTGGCAGAGCACGGTCGGTGCGATATCTTCCTGTCCCGCCGATGCGATGACGCCCCTCGTAATCCCGCTTCCGGAAAAAACAAGCGGTATCTGCTGGCTTTCAGGACGCTCTGCATATTTATCGGATACATGCCCGCCATTCGCCGCATCAGGGGTCGCAAAACCCATTCCGTGATCTGCGGTCACCACAAAGAGCAGATTCTGGTCGGCGCATCTCTGGTACAACTTCCAGATCGCGTCATCGGTGCCATTGACCACCCCGAGATATCTGGACGCTCCGAGATGGTGCCCTGCCGAATCGACAGCAGCGAGGTTGATGATCAGGAGAAACGGGACCTCGCTCTCGCACAGGTTTTCTATGACCGCGTCCGATGCATCGACAGCCCACTGGTTGTACGCGACATACCGGGGAACCCCCTCTTTATCGCCGAGATACTCTGTGATATTGCTCCATTCCTCCATCAGTACGCCAACGTTTCGTGAAAGGTCTTCGTGACCATAAGGACTGGCGTTGATGGCGATTCCAGGGGTTTTGATCGAGTTTTTCCGGATGTGCAGGATTATATCGAGTTCATCACACATCGCTCCAAAATCCCCGTTCTCCATCACGCCTGCACAGAAATACCCATTTTCGTGCGCGATATCAAAGATCGTCGTCTCGCCTGAAACCGTATTCGGGGTCGCATCCGATCGCCCGGTTACGATGACCGAATGTCCGGGACCTGTGCTTGTAACCGGAGCACGCACATCGATTGCACGCGTGCCGCCCTCTGCGATTCTGAGGATGTTTGCGCAGTCTGCCTTTCCAAGTGTTGAATCGTCAAGCGCATGGGGCGTAAGTTCGGGATAGCAGTATGTTGAGCCGAGACCATCGATTATAAGCAGCACACAGCCGTCGTAATCTGCGTTATGCACCGTAATCTCGGTGGTGGCGCACGCCTGATATGGTAGGAGCAGTACGAGCAGTAGGAGGGCTATTATCCGCGGTTTTGGGGAGTCTGTGATAGTTTGCGGCATCTGTGATATGTATGTGATCATGGCTTCATGTAAAAGGGGGTGTCAACTTAACCGGAACGTTGCAACATGGGTGTCCGGTTAAATTTTTATAGGAGTGGGTCGGTTTGATGAATAGCACATTGGACAGGATTCTTGTGAATTGTAAGGAGATGGTAGAACGAACCGAACCACACTACTTGGAATCGGCATCCTGATCATTGCATTGATCCCGGGCTGCCATGCAACGACCGTTGCATACGACCGCATCACGTTCACAGACACGCCATCCGTAGTTGAGATCGATCCCGGATCCGAAGCATCCTTCGATGTGACGCTCAGGAATGCAGGATCCCAGTACGCTGACGTGGATATAAACACCAGATCAATCCCGGACGGCATATCGATCATTGACAACGATGGGTCGAAGTTGGTTGATATGGGAAAGTCTGTGACCTACCAAATCACGATCCGTACAAGCGAAGACCTCGCACCGGGCACATACCAGTTCGAGATCGCTGATAGATCAGACATCGATGTGCACACATGGGAGACGATCGATGTGCGTGTAGGGGGCAAGCATGGGGTAGCAGAACCGACAGGCGATTCGGCAGATCGGGGTGAAGGGAGTGAGGAGGCAGGGAATTCTCCAGGTCTTGGAGTCTTCGCCGTAGCAGCTGTCCTGCTGCTTGCGTACCGTCTTGGCAGTGGCAGGCCGTAGACTGGAGATGCAGAAAAGTATTAATAATCGAGGAGGTTATGAACGCTTATGGATGAGAAGATCATCAGATCGGCTGTTCCTATAATTCCTGCGGTTTTACTCATCGGATGCATTCTGGCTGCCTTTGCAACCAATGGCTGGGATGTGCAGGCAACGCTCTTTGCAGAAGACCCTGCAAAGACTGCGAAATCGCTCACGGATTTTGGTTCCGGAGCACCGGGGGTAGAGTCGGAATTTTTCAAGTTTAATGACGTTGACATCTCCGGAGACCGCGTCACAGTCGAACTTGAGATACAATCGCCACTGAACATACCGATAACGGTGAAAGAACTCTCAGCAGAGATCCCGGTTGGTGATAGCGTCGGCGTGGTATCGCTGGCAGAGCCGATGACCATCCCTGCAAAGGGACAGGCGAGTCTGAATCTGGAAGGTGCGATGCCAGATGACCGGACGACTTCGGACCCCCATGCCATGGAGAACCGGGCAGTCCGTAACATAAATATGGTACTCGATATCTCAGGAATAGAGCTCAGCATAAAACAACCCGAGGGCGTTGGGGGTGTTGCCTGATGACTGGAACAACTCCAACTCTTGACTTTCACAGGATGAATATACCCGGCGTCGTTGCGGGCGTGCTCACGCTGATACTGCCGTTTCTTGGAGCATGGTGGTCTCTGACGCTCGGCACCGATGCAATGGTCGTCACCACGTCCCCTTTCGAGGCGAAGACCATCATCTTTGGGAACTACATAGCTTCACCGCTCTTCGAGTGGTTCTGCCTCGGTCTCAAGCTCGGGATCATGTATATGGGCGTGCTCCTGATAGCGGGATCGGTACTTCCTGCAATGAACCGAAACGAGGATATTGCAAAGGTTTTCATCAACTTCGCATCGAGAAAACTCCTCTGGCTCGTTCTGATCTTTGTTGTGGCATTGGTAATCTTCGTCTTGCTGCTGAACCAGACATCATCCATCCTTCCAGTCCAGATAGATATTCCATTCCCCTATCTCGTCTGGACGAAGTCCTTGAGCGCTGATATGGGGGGCATGGGGATCGTGGTCCCGATATGTGCGAAATTTACGTATGCGTTCGGCGTTGCTGTGATCGCTGCCGTATCTGGAGCGTACTCGCGCATCTACCACGAAAAACTCTAACTCTGGCGGCTTCAATGAGTCTTGACGCCAGCTCACGGATCCACAGATGGAAACACGTGTTATTGTCGTGACAATTTAATTTTGGATGAATTTGTGCAGGGTTGGTTTGCAACAGTTGGATATCCTTACTGGATACGGGTCAATTTCTTTCGGAGATACTTGCTTGGTAGGCATACTTTTATAGATCGCCATAACCCTACCAGAATACAGAATACGAGGAATCACAATGATGAAGAAAATACTATTGATATGTATCCTATTGCTCGCCCTTGCCCCCCAGACAGTCGGTTCTCCACAATATGCGATGCAGGATGTGGTCATAGGAGCCTATCTGGTCGATCTGAGCTACAATATCGATGAAGGCACCGCGATAGCCAGGGAAACCATTGTATTCGTAAACAACGGAGATACGAATCACACAGACGATCTCTGCGTCGCTATCCCTGCGAATGCGGAGGTCATGCATGTGAGCAAGATGGACATGGGGGAGGCCCCCCCGACCCAAGTCCTGCATGAACGCAATGGGGAGATTCTCTGCTGGAATGCAACGATTGCACCCGGATCGATGGCGATGTATACCCTAACATACGTCATGACAATCACTGAATCAAGCGAGTTTGTAAAGAACCTCGATCCAGCGGTCGTGAACTATCCGATCGGCGCATTCAGATTGAAAGTCAATACGGATGCCCGCGTCGAATTCACTGATGGTGTTGATAATGCGATAACCCCTGATGAAACAAGTCCGGAAGAGGGCGGTGGTGTGCTCTATTCGTGGGCAGGACCTGTAGCGTTTAAGGAGTTGCACGTGAAGACATCACAGCCACAACCATCGAACATGGATAAATGGATCGTATATGGCATCATTGCGGTGCTGATCCTCGCTGCGCTGAGCTATCCGATAATCCATGTCAGGAATAACAAACTGCGGGAGAAGGAAGGCGGAAATAAACTCTCATGCGCGTCCTGCTCTGTTTGCAGCGGGGACGATGAGAATGATAAAGAGCCGAAAGGGGGCGACTGGGGTGAGATGGACGACATCATCACGGAGATCTCCCAGACTGAAGAGGATCTGATACGGAAGAAGAGAGCGATCCTTGCCGTGCTCAATAAACTGGAAGAGGACCATGACGCTGGCGTGGTTTCAGATGCTGATTACAAGCGGCTATCATCGAAATACGAGAAGCAGGCGATCGAGATAATGAAACAACTGGACCAGATGTGAGATGAGAACCGGAATCATCCTCTGCGGCGGCAGAAGCAGGCGTTTCGGGAAGGATAAGGCACTGCTGACCATCGGCGAAACGCCCATGATCAGGCGGATGGCTGGTCGCATCTCACAGGTCGTGGGTGAGATCATCATCGCTGCACGGGACTCTGCACAGTGCGAATCGCTTGCAGCAGTTTCAGCGATTCCTGACGGTGCAGAGGTAGTATACGATCCGGTCAAAGGATATGGTCCTGTTGCAGGCATTCTCGCAGGATTGAGCGCATCGAAATCAGAGTATTCGATCTGTCTCGCATGTGATCTCCCTTATGTCAATATAGAGGTCATCGATGCGCTCTTTGGATGCGCAGAGGCGAATAATAGCGATGCCGCAATCCCGAAGCATCCGGATGGGACACTTGAACCGCTCCATGCGGTCTACGGCAGATCGATGGCAAATGCATGTCGCGATGCTGTGGACCGGAAGGAGCATACCATCCGCGGAGCGATCTCGTTACTGGAGAGGGTCGTATTCGTGCCTACGGAATCGCTCCGCAGGTTCGATCCTGATCTCCGTACGTTTCTGAATGTGAATTATCCGGAGGATCTTGGGGTGATGGTATGAAAACGTTTTACGAGGATGTTAAGTTACTCTGGTGCTGAGGCTGATTTTTTGCAGGAATCGAAACTTATATATGAAAATGCAGGTAAGTAACATATATGATTAAAGGCGAATCAGAGGCGAGAACTTATCTTTTCAGAGTGGTGGTCGAACCGGATGAAGATCAGTGGCATGCTTATTGCCCAGTCCTTGAAGATAAAGGAGGTGCTACATGGGGGTATACCAGAGAAGAAGCATTAAAAAATATAAGAGAAGTAGTTGAAATGATAATAGAAGAACTCATCGAAGACGGAGAACACATACCCGAAGCTCCGGAAAAGGAAGTTCAGATTTTCTCTGAACCAAGAGTAATGGTAACAGCCTGATGCCGATCGATTACAGCAAGCTGCGAAACATAACTGCCAGAGAAATTATCAACGCTCTTTCCCGTGATGGATTCTATCTCCGATCTCAAAAAGGGAGTCACCAAAGATATTACCATCCTGATGGAAGGAAAGTCACAGTTTCATTTCATGGTTCAAGCGATACTTTTCCTCCAAAAACATTGAAAACGATGGTAGAAAAACATGCTAAATGGACCGATCAAGATTTAAAACGGCTAAATATTTCAAAATAAAATGAAATACCAGACAGACGATTTAATAGTGATACTCGGCTCTGAAACATCAAAACCGCCCGTCAAGCGAGAAGCGATAACATGACCGAGAACCAAATCGCAGAGAAGACACTGCTTGAGATGATAGAGGATCTCTACGACCAGTTTGAGAACGGGACGATCCCGAACATCAGGTTATCCACGAGAACGAAGAAGAACATCGAGTACAACGAGGATAGTGAGGTCTGGGTATATGGCGATCAGACCAGCGTTCGGAGTGCGAAGACCGTAAAAGGGGCGTATCATCTCTTGAAGATGGCGTATTCGATAGAACTCCTCGTAAACGAGCATTTGAGGCACAACCGCGGATCCACGCTGCGAGAACTCTATTACATATCAGAGAACTGGGATATCGCGAAGTTTAAGCAGCAGTCAGAAAGCGACCGGCTGATCGAGGATCTCGAGATTATCACTGCGCTCCAGCGGGAGGATTTCCATATCCGACCTGAGGAGGACGGGGCAACGATCTTCGGACCCGTATCCCTGCTCGAAGAGACAAAACGGGGCGAGCGTCTCATCCACTGTCGGGAGGATGTCGGCGAGAGCGGATACCAGATACCGTTTAATGTGGACAACGTCAGATTCAAGGATCACGATGCGAAACTCGTTGTTGCGATCGAGACCGGTGGTATGTATGCCAGGTTGATCGAGAACGGGTTTGATGAGGAGTATGATGCGATTCTGGTGCACCTGAAGGGTCAGCCAGCAAGAAGCACTCGCCGCATGGTGAAACGGATGAGCGAGGAGTTATCACTCCCAGTCGTCGTCTTCACGGACGGCGACCCATGGAGTTACCGGATCTATGCAAGCGTCGCTTACGGATCTATCAAGAGTGCACACCTCTCTGAATATCTTGCAGCCCCTAAGGCGCTCTTTCTTGGCGTGCAGCCGTCAGACATCGTTGAGTACTCACTCTCTACCGACAAACTGACAGATCAGGATATCGCTGCCCTAAAAAGCGAACTCACCGATCCGAGATTCGATACCGAGTACTGGAAGGAACAGATCAATCTCCAGCTCAAACTCGGGAAGAAATCCGAGCAGCAGGCGTTTGCCGGGAAGGGTCTGGATTTCGTGACTGACACATATCTGCCGACCCGCCTCTCCGAGATGGGGGTCGTATAAGTGGGTGACTTCCTATTTGCTGCCCGGTCGTGCCTCGGATTCCTGACCACGATCCCTGTTGGTATCAGCATGGAAGGGCTCGCTGCCCTTGGTAAGCGCCTGTATCTCTTTCCGGTGATCGGTGCGGTGATCGGGCTTCTGGTAGGCGGGATCGGCTATCTCTTCGGATCGCTCCTGCCGCCAGAGGCAGCTTCGGTCATGATCGTAGCCTCGCTCTACTACCTCACCGGCATCAACCACCTCGACGGGCTCTCTGACTTTGGCGACGGGTTCGTTGCGCACGGTTCACGCGAAAAGAAGATCGGTGCGATGCGCGACGTCTCGCTCGGCATCGGGGGGGTCGTCTTCTGCGTTATCGCGGTTCTTGGATTGTTTGCAGCGATGAGCGGGATACTGGGACGCGATCCGGCAGGCGCCGGCTATCAGTTTCTGGCGGTCATGATCGCTGCCGAGGTGAGCGCAAAGCAGGCGATGCTCACGATCTCGGCGTTCGGGAAAAGCATTCACCCGGGGCTTGGATCGATCATGATCGATGAGACCGGATTTCGCGAGTTTGCGCTCGGGCTTGTCTTTTCGGCTGCGGTCTGCATACTCGTCTTCGCGGGCGCGGGCGGGGGCATGTATGTTGGCGTGGGTGCAGGCGCAGGTCTGCCCGTGCTCGGTGTTGCAATGCTCGGCAGCGCAATCGCATTGTCGCTCGTCGTTCTCCGAACCGCAAACCGCAACTTCGGCGGCATCAGCGGCGATGTGATCGGGGCTACGAATGAGATCGCACGGCTTGGTGCGCTGCTGGTGGCTGTGGCGTGGGTGATGTAGCGTATAGCTATATGCAAACCCTGTGCCGCGGGAATGATGCTCGACGGTCGAATAATGCCCCCAAAGCCGTCACACACCAAACCTTTATAGGCATGTCGCAGCATACGAAACTCTGATGAACAAGGAGGCGCTAACACTCCAGGTTATCGAGATCCTGAGCAAAGCCGGGTTTACGCTCTCGGATCGGTGCAATATCCGACCTCGAAGTTTTGATCTGGCTGCGCGGCGCTGCAACATCCTGCTGTTACTCCGTGTACTCTCGAACATCGATGGGTTGAGTGCCGAGACAGCGCGGGAGATGCGGCAGCTCTCCGGTTTTCTGGATGGAAGCCCGCTTGTCATAGGGAGCAAGTCGCGTGATCAGGCGCTTGCGGATGGCGTGACGTATTTCAGATACGGCATCCCGTCGATCAATCCGGGTACACTGCACGATTGCTTTGTCGAGGGCGTGCCCCCGCTGGTTCATGCCGCACCGGGCGGGCTCTACATCAATATCGATAGTGAACGCCTGAAAAGCATCCGCACCGCTAATAATATCTCGCTTGGGGAACTCGCAACCGAACTTGGGATATCGCGGAGAACGGTCAGCAGGTACGAGGACGGAGGTATGGATGCATCGATCGATGTGGTGCTCCGTCTCGAAGAGATCCTCGATGCCGAACTGGTCTGCCCGATCAAGATATTCTCGACAGGGAATGATCAAACTAAACACGGTCCTGTGCCGGAACCGCCAGAACAGTCCGAACAGAATGAAGTTTCGTTGCTGCTCACACCGCTTGGATTTTTCGTATTTCCCGCGAAACAGGCACCGTTCAGCGCCATATCCAACGATAGCGGAGATAATACGATGCTGACCGGGTTCAGCACGTACAACCGGACGATGGTGAGAAACGCCCGATTGATGAGTAGTATCTCATCCGTTGCAGGAACTAAATCGGTGTACATCGTTAAAGGAGGGTGCAGACATACGCAAATCGATGGAACCGTACTGATCGAAGAGAGTGAATTCAGAAGAATCGATGACCTTGATGATGTCATGCGACTCATTCAGGAGAGGAATATCGATAAAGGAGCTACAACATGAAAGCAATCAAGATAACAATGATAATTCTTCTGGCGGTTGCCGCGTGTGCGTGCATCGTGCCAGATGAGCCGGGACTACCGACACCGACCCCCACCCAGACGCCAGCAACGCCGTCACAGGGCATCGCAGACATGATTCCCACAGAGAATCTCCCGGGGACGTTTAAACTGATAGCAGTGATCGATGAAAACACGCCGGGGTCGATGAACATAACCGAGGACGCGCTGTTAACGATCGCTGGAAACTTAAGCGTTGGAGAGATAAATGCAGTTCAGGGGGTCTACGAATTCGAAGCTAAGACACATACAGTCTTTGTAACTATCATCGAGTGCACCGATTCGATGAATGCCGCGAACGCTGTCGAGAACTACAAGAACCAGCCAGATTTCGAGAACCCCCCGTCCCGGACAGTCTCTCGATTCGGGACGGTGACGTTCAACGAGCATGAGGCGACCGAGATTCGGAGGAAACCACTTGGAAGCGATGGCATAAGATACGGCTATATCTGGTCGAACGACAACCGCGTCTTTATCGTTGAGCCCGGGACCGAGGACAGACTGGCAAGTATGGAACTGGCTCAAATGACCTTATCTTAAAACAGGAGGCTACATGAAGAAAACTATAGTAATACTGACGGTACTGCTGCTTGCTGCCTTTTCAGGATGCGTCGAAAGTCCGGAAGAGAACGCGGTGGAAGAAGCAACAATGACGCATCTCCGTATCGGATACCAGCCAAGCACCCATCAGATCGCACACATGGTTGCGATGGATAAGGGCTGGTGGGAAGAGGATCTCGCAGAGTTCGGGATCACAGAGGTCTCTGACAGCCAGTTCCCATCAGGTCCGCCAGAGATGGTTGCCATGATGGGCGGTCACCTTGATATCGCGTACGTTGGCGCTGCGCCGCCGATCACTGCGATCGCGCAAGGGCTCGATGCGAAGATCGTCGCTGCTGTGCAGACTCAAGGGTCTGATCTCGTGCTCAGGCCAGAGATCAACTACACCGCACCATCCGACCTTCGCGGGCTTACGATCGCAACATTCCCGCCGGGCTCGATTCAGGACACCGTGTTCAGGAAATTCCTGATGGATAACAACGTCAGCACCGATGATGTTGTGATCAAGGAGATGGGACCGGGTGACGCGATGACTGCGATCACAGCAGGGGCAGTGGATGGCGTCTTCCTGCCGCATCCGGGTCCGGCAGTGATCGAGATGGAGGGTAACGGCAGAAGCGTTGTCAGTTCAGGCGAGATGTGGCAGGATCATGCGTGCTGCTGCCTGCTCGTAAGCGGTGAACTGATCCGGGAACACCCCGAGATGGTCAAGCAGATCATCAGGACGCACATCAAGGCGACCGAGTATCTCAAAGAGAACCAGAACGAGTCCGCCGGGATATTCGCAAATAAGACAGGATACGATCTCGACAAGGTCAAGTATTCCTTTGAAAAGTGGGATGGTGAATGGATCAGCGATCCACACCTTGAGATCAACAGCACCCTCGAATTTGCGAAGGTTCACTACGATATCGGAAATATCGACACAGTGCTTACCGAGGAGGATCTCTTCGATACAAGGTTCTACGATGCGGTGACGGGGGAGTAATCCCCTTCTTGTTTCTTTTTCGCGCTATCGAATATATCTAGCATGGTCCTAATCCATAGTTGATGGACATAACTTGAACCTCAACAATTCAGTCCACGCCCGGATATGATCATGCCATCAGCTACTGTAAAAGGCGAACATGCACAACGTTTCGATACCCCTGCTATCGATCCCCGGCCTTCACCAGTTCGAGACGCTGTCCCTTGACCACCAGCTTGTCCGACCGTCTTGCAATGCTTCTTATGAATGTCGAACTCAGGTCAAAGACCCTGGACAGTCCTGCCATCGAGCGGTTGCCCTTGGAAACTTCCTCTTCGATCGACTCGATCAAGTCGGCAAGCTCTCCATCGCTCTTGAACGTGATCATGATCAAGTCGCTCATATCCTTGATCGAACACTGGAAATTTGCATGTAACTTCGAATACGATACCGTATATTCCTTGTCCGGGGTTTTCCCAGGTTCTGGCATCCTCCACTGGCTCTCGATCAGCCCGCTCTTCCGCAGGATCATGAGACTCGGCTGGACGTCTGATCCGATGCGCTCTGTAAGTTCCTGCTCGGTCATCCATCCTTCTGATAACTCATCAAAGACGCTTTTGTGTATGCTTGAACCGAATGTCCGCAGCAATGGCACCAGATCGGAAGGGTCGTTTACGAGTTTTGTCCGTTTCCCCATCTGTGTTGTCATGGTGCACTATGTCCTTGTCAGATTGTCCAGAAACGCCTTTGCCTCAGTCTCATCGCCATGCACGAAAATAAGTCTCATCTCATTGTTCAGTTCGATCACCATCTTATCAAAGAATTTCTTTTTGGCATGAACCCTAATATCGTTTTCGGTGTACATACGTGCATCGTTGCTGTAGTATAGATCATGCCCGTCTTCGATACGGAAGACCTTAAATCCCATCTTCGCAAGAGTATCGGTGACCGATTCTACGGAGACCCTATCCTCATACTGTCTTATGATCATGCATCCCTATTATTAGTATATCGGCTCGAGATCTTCGATATGAGAAAACGCGCTGTCGAGTTGGCTTTTTGACTGGTTCTGCCTCTCCTTCTCGAACCGAATTGCCTCTGCCGCAGTGGCATACAATTTTTCAAGCTCCGGGACTGAATTTAGCGTAAATAGCGATAAAACTCTTGGTCTGCCCTTCTGGATGAGAACCCCCTTGAAGACCTGTCCAACCTCGGTGGACAGTTCTTCTATGGTCTTGGTGATCAGATCAAGATCAAGATATTTCTTGTCGCCTTTGATGATCAACATCGCACGCGCACCTTCCTTGTAGACGTTTGTCGGGAAGAGAAGTCCGCTCGGCTTGAGACTTCCGAGAATCGCGGATTTGATTGTACTGTCCTTGGACGCCTCGTAAAATCCCATGGTTCCGATGCCGATTCCGCCGTTCATCACGGTCTTGAGATCGCCAAGGTCGGTGACCATCAGCATCTCGCTGTTGAGCGCCTCTATAAGGAAGAGCAGCCGCCGCGCGGTCGTTGTGTTGATCTTGTCGTAAGCGGATTTGATGTCGCCTGCGTACTTCTTCAGGTATTGGTTATCCACGAGCAGCACTCCGGCAGGTTTCTCCTCTACGAGGTCTTTCAGGCAGAAAGCAGCGTTCTGCAGGAAGATAGATCCCTCTTCCCTGAATGGAAGTACTGCAATGCAGATTACCGGAGCGTTGGTGTAGGTCTCTTTCAGTTCGCGTACGAGAAGCGGTGCAAATGACGAGCCGCTCCCACCGGCAGCAGATGTGATGATGAATATGAGATCAAATGTCCCTCTTTTATCGATCTCACTCATGATAATCTCCTTATTATCCTCAAACACCCGCTTCCCGAGGGTTCGATTCGCGCCGACGCCGTGCAGATGCGGGACATGCAACCGGTCCTTTGCACGCGTATCCACAAGTCCTTTTAAGTCATTGATCGCTGTGTTGATTGCAATCGTCTTGACCGATGCCGGAAACTTCTGGCGTGTGTAGTATTTCGCAAATGCACCGCCGCGTCCAAACGCCTCACGATTCATCGCATCGAGTATCCGATTTCCGCATTGCCCCAGTCCAAGAACTAGTATGTTAAGCATGATCACCCGTCTCTTTTAATAAGAATATTCTCTGCGTCGCTTTATGATCCATAACAGTATTAAGAGTATCGGAATTGCCGCAATAATATAGATATAATACTTTTCCAAACCCGACTTCTCTGCCCAGAACTCGAAAACGGCGGTTGCCTCCTCGTCTGCCCACATCACTTTCATCTCAACCACGTGCTTACCTTCCTCGTTTGCGACCAGTGTAACCTCGTACTCCTCGCTCTTATCCGGCTTGACCGATTCATATACCGGTTCCAACTCGCCGCCTTTCAATCGCACACCCAGGGGTAGATCGCCTTTGACGTAGACCTTTTCAGAGGTGGCGTTCCCGACATTCGTTATCGTAACGACCATTGGGACATTATCGCCGCAGGTTACGACGTAATCGATCGGATCGATCGAGATCGTCATTTCAGGCAGCAGAACCGTCTCGGCTATGATCGTAAGGACGCTGGACCGGGACTGTGTCGAATACGAATCACTTGACTCGCCCTTGTAGTTCAATACGGACGCAGGCATCTCGCGCGTCCCTGACTGTGCATCATCCCCGATCTTCAGATCATATTCTATCCTCTTAGTCGCTCCTGCTGCTATATCATCGATTGTGGACGGGCAGCCATCCTTGTACGTCTTCGCAATCGTGCCCTCGTCGAGCATAATATCCGTTGCAGTGCCATTTCCTGTGTTCTTGATCGTGAGCGTGACCTTGACGGTCTGACCGATCTCTGCCGCATTCGGATCGATCGTTCTTGTGATGGTTAGTTTCGGGACGGTCACTGATTCGGTTTCTACTTCGCCAGCATGTCGGTCGGTGACATATAGTTTTTTCGAACTTTCTATCACAAACGAGGCCCCATTGGAGAAGACAGAATCAAGAGTAACCTTTGTGGTCATGCCGCTACCGCTTGTGTAGCTGGTGGGGATATCTCCTATATACAGGGTCTTTTTTGTACCGACGGAGTCTTGATAACTGTAAAAATGGACTTGTGCAGACCAGCCCATGTCCGAACCAACATCGAGCAGCTCGATGTAGATGTCATTATTCAGTACTATATAGCCATTTACCCCTATAGTGACGTTGGTGGTCCCCACACCAGCAACAGTCATCGGAAACAGTAGCATGAGAAGAGCCGCGACTATCAAAATTCTACAACTATTCATCGATACCAACCTTTGTGTGTATGTGTTTTAAACTTTGCGAACCACTGCCACCTGAATCACGCGTATCTCCTCCTGAGCAGGTACACAGCAGCAACCACGGTTAGCACCCAGTACCCGCCCGGACCGGCAGTCTCT